>NZ_JBHVXZ010000007.1:0-148980 GCF_042881395.1 Amycolatopsis sp. NPDC058278
GACCACCGACGGCGACAGCAGCGGGAACGTGTTGTGGATGTGCACGACGTCCGGGCGCGAAGCCCGCAGCCGGGCGGCGAGCTCCTTCCGCACCGCGGGGTTCCACGGCACCATCAGCGGCACCGCGGCCTTGCGGGGCAGCGGCATCGCCGCGATGTCGTCGCTGCGGCGTTCGAACAACGACACCTGGTGGCCGCCTTCGTCGAGCAGCGTCACCTCGGCGTCGACGACGTTGTTCTCGCCGCTCGGCTGCTCGGACCGGTACCGGTTGTGCACCACGAGCACCTTCACGCGCCTGCACCTCGCACGTCTGCCCCCTTCGTCGGGATGAATGCTTCTTCGTCGGACTGCGGCACCCCGCGGACCAGCAGCGACGCGGCGACCGCCAAGTGCAGCAGGTACGGCGACGCGTCGCCGAGCCCCGCTTCGGTGTAGGAGGCCGAAATGCAATAGGCGATCAGGAAGATCGCGCACGCGCGAGCCAGTGACGGCGGCCGCAGCACGGCCACCACGACCAACGTGAGGAGAAACCCCGCCACCAGCGCGATCCCGACGAACCCCTGCTCGTGGTAGATCGCGAGCCAGCTGTTGTCGATCGGGAGGCCGTCGTAGGACTTGTCGGTCAGCCCGACCCCGAAGATGTACTCCGCCGTCGACCGCGGGGCGTCCAGCAGGGCGTCCCACACCTTGGCGCGGCCGGTCAGGCTGGAGAAGTTGTCCGCGCTCTGGCCGCGGAGGAACCACGTCTGCAACGCACCCGCGAGCACCACGCCGGCGACCCCGCCGACACCGACCGTCCACGCGAACACCTTCCGGGCGCGGGCACTGGTCAGCACCATCGACAGGAAGGCCACCGCGAGACCGGCGACTAGGCCCAGCGTCGCCGTGCGCGTGTGCGTGAGCATCAGCAGCCCCAGCGCCGGCACCACGACCACCAGCGCGCTGCGCCAGGTGGTGCGGCGCCCGAACCAGAGGAGCAGCGTGAGCCCGGAGATGACGGCGGCGTACTGGCCGATCTGCGGCGGGGTCAGCGGCCAGATCGCACCCGAAAGCCGGCCGCCGTACTCCTCCGGCAGCGCGTTGCCGGGCGAGACCACCAGGCCGACCGCGACCGACGCGAGCACGACCGCGTACGTGCGGATGTGGTACCGGACGAAGTCGAAACCGCCGTCCCACCAGCGGGTCAGCAGCCAGAGGGTGGAGAGGAACACCGTGAGCCGGAAGCAGCGGAACAACGCGCCGAGGCCCTCCTGCAGGTCGGCGCTGGCGAGGATGCCCGTCGCCAGCAGCGCCGTCAGCAGCAGCAGGTACGCGCTCGGGCGGATCCGCAGGTGCTTGTTCAGCGCCAGTGCGATCACGAAGGCCGTCATCAGGGAGCCCATGGTGACCAGCTGGCTGACCGACCGCGGCAGCGGGAGGACCGTCTTCGCGCCGGTCGAGCCGAGCGTGTTGAGGATCAGCAGCGCCCAC
The DNA here is from genome assembly GCF_042881395.1 of Amycolatopsis sp. NPDC058278. NCBI lineage: Bacteria > Bacillati > Actinomycetota > Actinomycetes > Pseudonocardiales > Pseudonocardiaceae > Amycolatopsis > Amycolatopsis sp. NPDC058278. The sequence goes on from NZ_JBHVXZ010000007.1 coordinate 1,471, forward strand.
GCCAGGCCCGCCCACTTCGGCGTCGAGGACGCGGCTTCGGGCGCGGCGTCGCCGCGGAGGCCGGCCAGTCCGGTCTGCGCCGTCACGTCAGCCCCCGCCCTGCGCGGTGAAGGTGCTCCCGCTGTCCTGCGAGTACGGCGCACCTTCCCACTCGCCGATCTCGAGGACGCGGTCGGCCGAGTGGACGACGAACGTCCACGGGCCGGCGTAGCTGTTGTCGTGCCAGCGGTTGTCCTGCTTGAACGTGATCGATTCCTGGACGTCGTCGCCGCGGTAGGGCGACCAGTCCGGGTAGCTGCCGAAGTTCGAGAGGAGGCCCATCCGGCCGCAGGAGGCCTGGCAGCCCACGACCGCCGGGTCGAGGACGAACTTGTTGTCGTGGATGTCGACGTGCTGGGTCTTCCAGCGGCAGTCGGCCAGGAGCGCACCGCTGGTGATTGCCGGGGCCGCGCACTGCTTGACGGCCGGCACCAGCCGGGTGCAGTCGCCCGAGGAGGTGTTGGCCGGGCTGTTGCAGAACCGGTCGGCGTTCTCCCACAGCGTGATCCCGGACCAGTTGTTTTCCAGGTAGTTGCGGGAGATCTCGATCTTCGCGGTGCGGGCCTTGATCCGCGGCTCGCCGCCGGACTCGGAGATGTAGACCGCCGACGTCGGGAAGTTGTCGCTCTTGTCGGCGTACCGGCGGCCGTCGGCCCAGTTGTTCTTGCGGATCGTGTTGTCCCGGATGACGGCGTTGTAGCTGATCTCGTAGATCAGCGCGGCGCTGTCGTTGTTCTCGATGAGGTTGCCCTCGATGAGGAAGTCGTTGTTGTTCGTGTCGGCCCACAGCCCGGTGCCGTGGTTGTCGTGCACCCAGTTGCCGCGCACGTCGGCGCCGTCGACGTCCCAGAACTTGACGCCGCCGCTGCAGCCGCAGCCGTCGATCTTCGCTTCCCAGTCGCCGGTGTTGTTGCCGGCGATCTCGTTGCCTTCGACGACGAGCGCGGTGATCGGCGTGCCGCCGGAGTAGGCGTTCATCCCGTACTGGCCGTTGCGGCGCAGGCAGTTGCCGCGCACCTGCTGGCGCGCGCCCGCCATCAGGCCGGCACCGTCGTTGTCCTGGACGGTCGAGTGCTCGATCACCCAGCCGTCGCCGGAGTCGTGGTTGACCACGCCTTCGTCGCGCGGGGCGGCGAAGCCCTGCACGGTCACGTAGGTGATCTTGACCTCGGCCGCGTGGCCGGTGAAGGCGTACTGGTTGATCTTCCGGCCGTCGACGACCGCACCGGGGGCACCGATGTAGACGTCGCCGTCCTTGGGCGACACCTGGTCGTACTTGTCGTCGCCGAGGATGTGCTTGCCGGGCTTGAGCCAGAAGGTGGTGCCCGGCCCGGCCGAGCGCGTCTTCGCCGCCAAGTCCCCCGGCACGGCGGGATCGACGACAACAGCGCCCGCCGGCGCGGCGGACGGGCCCGCCGGCTGCTTGTCGCACACGGCGGCGACCGACCCGCTGGGGGCCGCGGTGGCCTGGGCCGGACCACCGTCGGTGTCGGGACCACCCGAGCACGCCGCGACCGTGAGCAGGACACCGAGCAGCGGAGCTGCACGGCCGAGTCGGAAGCGGCGGGCTGTCACGGGCGGGTCCTAACTGAAGCGGAGCAGGGTGGTGAGGTGACCGGGCGACCCGGAGCCGACAAGGGTGGTGGCGGGTTCCTTCCGCCCGAACCCCGCGGAGTACCAGCCCAACGGGGGCTCGGCAGCACCACGGTGCACGGTCCAAGAGAGTCCGGCGGGCAATTCCATGACGGCGGTGCGCACGACGCCGGCGAGAGAACCGGAAACCCGTCCGACAAGCGGATCGGCGGCCACGGAACCAGCCGCACGCCCACCGCTCGCGGAGGAACCGGTCCGGCCCTCGGCAGCAGCGGAACCCGGCTCACTCCCGCCGCCGGTCAGCGAACCGGTCCGGCCCCCGGCAGTAACGGAACCGGCCGCACGTCCACCACCGGCGGCCGGGGAATCGGCGCTGCTCCCCTCCCCGACGAACGAATCGGGCCCGGCGGGGGCGGCCGTCCAGCGGAGGCGGGCCGTGGTGCCGTCCAGCATGACCGTCACCGATGGGCCGAAGTGGAATGCCAAACGCGCGGCGTCCGGCAAATCCTCGCCCAGCACCTCGTCGACGATCTTCAGCACCTCGCCGTCCAGCTCGACCGTGCGGCGGTGGACCGCCGGGGCGTAGCCGTCGTGGGCGGCCGACCAGCGGGCCGGGCCGGTGTCCGGGGTGTGGACCTCCAGCACCTTCGTCACCGCGTGGCGGGTCCACAGGAACGGGCCGCCCGAGGTCGACTGGTCGCGGCCCGCCAGCTCGAGCGTGTTGTGGCCCAGCGTCGACCGGAAGTACGAGCGCCACTGTGGCTCGCCGTGGTAGCAGAACGTGCCCGGGTCGGCCAGGACATCCACGCCGTCGTGGCGGACCTCCAGCGACAGCGCGTCCGCGTGGGCGTGGGCCGCGATCGACAGGAAGCCGTGGGGACCTCCGTCGCAGCGGACCCAGACCGGGCCCGAACGCAGGATCGTCATCCCCGCGTCGCGCAGGTGCGCCGGACGGCGGCCCGGGCGAACGCCGGAAGCACGCGGCGTCCGCGACACCAACGACGCCAGCAGGGGTGTCCGTACGTCGTCGCCCGGGACCGGCGGCCACCAGTCCAGGCGGCCGAACAGCGCCTCGCCGGAGGCCAGCAGGGAAGCCCAGCGGTCGGTCGAAGCGCCGTCGACGATCAGGCCGAAGCCGTCGTCGGCGTCGCCTTGGCGGGGCGGCCGCAATCGCTTGTCCACAATGGACGCCAGGGCGTCGGTCATCCGGAGCAGGACGTCCCACGTCGAATCCGGCACCGGCGTGCCCGCGGCGTCGGCTTCGACCGCCGCCGCCAGGCCGAGTTCGAGCACCAGGCCGTGGTACTCGGACGCCAGTTCCGCGTTGAGCCCGGACGGGAACGTGTTGCGTCCCAGCTGGACGTCCAGCGAGCGCATCGCCGCGGCCCGCCAGCCCGCCGACTCCGGGAACCAGCCGAACGCGCAGGCCGCGGCCAGCAGCCCGGCGTCCTCGGCGATGACGTGGTTGTTCGCCGACGAGCCGTGGCTGCGCAGCGTCGCGAGCCAGTTCTGGTGGTGCCACAGCTGGAGCTGGAAGTCCGGGTTCTCCTCGAACAGTTCCGCGGCCCCCGGCCAGCCGTCGAGCAGGCGGCGCGTCCAGACCCACGACAGGAGCCGGATGCCCAGCTCGATACCGCTCACCCAGTGCGGCCCCCGCAACGGCGGATTCGCCGCCCACCACGACCGCAGGTGCTCGGCGACGCGCGAGGCGTAGGCCGGCGAGCCGGTCACCGCGAAAGCCGCGGCCAGCACGGTGAGGTGCTGGTGGCGCGACGGCTCCCAGATCTGCTTGATGTCACCGACCGCGTCCTCGGACCGGTACGGCACGTCGAACGCGTACCTGTCCGAGGGCGCGCGGCGCCCGGTCTTCGGGTCGAGGAACCAGTCGGGTGCCGCGAAATCCGTGCGCTCGACGCCGAAGAACTCCGCGCGGCCCGCCATCAGCTCGTCGGCCGTGACCAGCAGCCGCTTGACCGCATCGCCGGACACCTTGCCCAGCACCCCGGCGGGCAGCGTCGCGGTGAAGCGCGGGTGCGAAGGCCAGTCCGGCGGTGTCGGCAGCGCGGACCGCCACTGCCGCTGGACAACGGCGTGCCGCGCGCGGCCAGCAACCTCCGCCGGGCCCATCCGGGACAGCCGGCGCAGGTACCAGCCAGGACCCATCATGGCCGGGCACCTGCCTTCGGTAGCAGCGCCGTCCGGACCAGGGCCACGCCCGGCATGTCCAGATGTGGCCGGGGCCGCCGGGTCGATGCCACACCCGGCATGGCCGGGTGCAGCCGGAGCCGCCGGACCGATGCCACACCCGACATGCCCAGATGCGGCCGGAGCCGCCGAACCGATGCCGCGCCCGGCGTGTCACCGCTCGGCAGCGCCGAGCGGGTCGGCGCGTCGCTCGTCATGCCGGGGCACCCGCCTTCCGGGGCAGCTCGATCCGCACCGGTGCCGCGTTCGCGACGCTCGTCTGCGCGGCCAGGGTCGCCAGCGTCGTCGCGGCCAGCGAAGTGATCGAGATCGGCATCGGCGAGCCCGTGCGCACCGCCGACAGGAACGCGTTGACCTCGGCGGCCTGGCCCTTGTCGCGGCCCTTCGGGATGCGCGAGCTGGCCCACTTCTTCCGCGAGTACACCGACGCGCGGACGAAGTCGTCGAACTTGAGGACCTTGCCGTCGGCGACGACGTCCAGGGTTTCCTTCGGGAAGCCCGAAGAGCCGGTCTCGGCGTAGGTGATCACCGCCGTCGATCCGTCGGGGTAGCCGAGGGTCACCTGGAGGTCTCCGGTGGCGTACACCGAGACCGGGTCGGCGTCGAGCAGCCAGCTCACCGTGTCGATGAAGTGCCCGCCCTCACCGGCGAAGCGGGAACCCTCGGAGGCGGTCTGGTTGTACCAGCTGCCGTGGTCGAGGCGGCCGGCGTTGACCAGGTACCGCACGCTCGCCGGGCCGACGCGCGGGCCGAACTGCTCGCGGGCCTCGTGCAGCAGCGGCGCGAAGCGGCGGTTGAAGCCGACCTGCAGCCGGTCGTTGCCGGACTCCTCGATCGCGTCGAGGACCTTCTGCAGCTCCTCGGGAGACAGCGCGAGGGGCTTCTCGACGAACACCGCCTTGCCCGCCAGCAACGCCTGGCGGGTCAGCTCGGCGTGCGAGCTGTGCCGGGTCACGACGAAGACCGCGTCAATCGACGAGTCGCCGAGGACGTTGTCGATGTCGGTCGACGCCGCCGCGAAGCCGAACTTGCGCCGCGCGTTGGCGCCGGAGAGCGCCGACGTCGTCGCGACGTGCTCGAGCTGCACGTCGTCGCGCTCGACCAGGTGCGGCAGCAGCATCGAGGACGCGTAGTTCCCCGCCCCGATGAACCCCAGCCGCACCGGCTGACCCGCCGGCAGCGCGGTGGCCGAAGACGCGACCAGCCCGACCCGCGCGGACGTGACCACGGGCTCCGTCCGGGCGACCGCGTCCGGGTAGCGGAACAGCACCGCGACAGCCTTGAGCTCACCCTCGTTCAAGGACTTGTACGTCTCGACGGCGGAAGAGAAGTCCGAGACGTGCGTGATCAGCGGCTCGACGTCGAGGCGGTCGCGCGCGATCAGGTCGAGGACGCACTCGAGGTTGCGGCGCTCGGTCCAGCGGACCTGGCCGATCGGGTAGTCACGGCCTTCGAGCTCGTACGACGGGTCGTAGCGGCCCGGCCCGTACGAGCGGGAGAACCGGACGTCCAGTTCCTTCTCGTAGTAGGCGTTCCACGGCAGGTCGAGCTTGCACTTGCCGATGTCGATGACCCGGCCGCGGTCGCGAGAGAGCTTCGCGGCCAGCTCCACCGGGTCGTTCGTGTTGCCGCCGGCGGCGAGGTAGGTCTGGTCGACGCCCGCGCCGTGCGTCAGCTCGTCCACGGCCGTGTCGACGATGCCGGACGCCGGGTGCGCGCAGGTCAGCGCGCCGAGGCTCTCGGCCAGCTTGCAGCGCTCCGGGTCGGGGTCGACGCCGACGACGCGCACGCCGGACGACGCCAGCAGCTGCACGACCAGCTGGCCGATCAGGCCGAGCCCGATCACGAGCGCGACGTCGCCGATCTGCGGCTCGCCGCGGCGGACGCCCTGCATGGCGATCGATCCGACGGTGCCGAACGCGGCGTGCCGGGGGTCGACGCCGTTGGGCACGCGCGAGTAAAGGTTCTTGGGCACCCAGTTCAGCTCGGAGTGCAGCGCGTGCTCATTGCCGGCGCAGGCCACCAGGTCGCCGACCGAGACGTCGGTGATGCCGTCGCCGACCTGCTCGACGACGCCGCACAGCGAGTAGCCGAGCGGGGTGTAGGAGTCCAGTTTGGACGTCACCTTGCGGTAGGTCGCCGAGAGCCCGTTGGTGGCCACGCTCTGCATGACCTTCGCGACCTGGTCGGGCCGGGCCTTCGCCTTGCCCACCAGCGACATGCTGGCCTCGGACACCTTCATCATCTCGGTGCCGGTCGAGATCAGCGAGTACACCGTCCGCACCAGCACGCCACCCGGCTTGCAGGCGGGCTCGGGGACCTCGAGGAGCGCCAGTTCCCCGCTCTTGTAGTTCTGGACTACCTGCTTCACTTCGCTCCCGCTCCAGACATCGCGTTCCGGTACCAATACTCAAGAGTCAAGACGTGCCAGAGGTGCTTGCCGCGGTCCTCCTGGCCGGCGGCGTCCTCGGCGACCATGCGCTGCAGCGCCTCGCGTTGCAGGAAGCCGGACTGGACGAGCACGCCTTCGTTGACGACTTCACGCACCAGCGGCGCCAGGTCGCGGCTCATCCACGCCCGCAGCGGCGCGCTGAACAGGCCCTTCGGGCGGTGCACGATCTCGCTCGGCAGGATGTTCAGCGCCGCGTTCTTCAGCGCCACCTTGCCGGCGCGGCCGACGATCTTCTTGTTCCCCGGGATCTTGAAGGCGGCCCGCACGACCTCGACGTCGACGAACGGCGTCCGCACCTCGGTGGACGCCGCCATCGTCGACCGGTCGGTGTAGGTCAGGTTGAGCCCCGGCAGGAACATCCGCGAGTCGGCCAGGCACATGCGGTTGACGAAGTCGTCCAAAGCCTGGTCGTGGTAGGTGTCCGCGTGCTCGGTCAGGACGTCGTCGACGACCGGCGCGAGGTCGGGGTTCACCAGGTCGAGCAGCTCGGTCCGGTCGTACATCGTGTAGCTGCGCCGGAACGCCGTCTCCTCGGGCAGGCCCGCGAAAGACAGGAACCGCTTGGCGAACCGCACCGACCGGTACCCGCGCTTGGCCGACGCCACCGGCAGTCGGTCCACAATGGACTCGACCGGACGGCGGACCGCGCCCGGCACCTTGTGGTAGCGCAGCGCGATCAGGTTCGCGAGGTGCTTGCGGTAGCCGGCGAACAGCTCGTCGGCGCCCATCCCGGACAGCATCACCTTGACGCCGGCCTCGCGCGCGGCCGAGCAGATCAGGAACGAGTTGATCGCCGCCGGGTCGCCGATCGGCTCGTCGAGGTGGTAGGTCATCTTCGGCAGCAGGTCGAGCACCTGCGGCGCGATCTCGATCTCGTGCAGGTCGACGCCGAACTGCCGCGCCACGATCCGGGCGTACTTGAGGTCGTCCGGCATGGCCTCGAACTTCGCGTCCTCGGCCCGGAACCCGATCGTGTAGGCGGAGATCCCCGGCTGCGACCGCGCGGCCAGCGCCGTCAGGTAACTGGAGTCCAGGCCGCCCGAAAGAAACGTCGCCACCGGGACGTCCGAGAGCAGGTGCTTGGCCGTCGACTCGGCGATCACGGCGTGCAGGTCGACCTCGCCGTCGAAGGCCGCGCCCTCCTCGGCGACCTCGCGCAGCGACCAGAACCGGCCGCGGTCGACCTGGCCGTCCGGGCGGCAGCGCAGCCACGTGCCCGGCTGCAGCTTCTCCGCGCCCTGGTAGGCGCACCGGCTGTCCGGCACCCAGTAGTAGAGCAGCGACGCGATCAGGGCCCCGTTGTCGACCTGCAGCGACCCGCCGAGTTCGCCGGCCAGCGCCTTCAGCTCGGACGCGAAGGCCACCCCGCCGTTCCGCTGGACGAAGAACAGCGGCTTGATGCCCAGCTGGTCGCGGACCAGGAACAGCTCGCCGGTGCCCTCCTCGAACAGCGCGAAGGCGAACATCCCGCGCAGCTTGGGCAGGCAGTCCGTGCCCCAGCGCCGCCACGCCTGCAGCAGCACCTCGGTGTCGGACGTCCCGCGGAAGCGCACGCCGGCCGCGGAAAGCTCGGCCCGCAGCTCGGGCGCGTTGTAGAGCTCGCCGTTGTAGCTCAGCGCGAGCCCGTCGAGGACCATCGGCTGCGCGCCGGTTTCGGACAGGTCGATGATCGAGAGCCGCCGGTGTCCCAAGTGGACTTCACCGGGGCCGGCCCGGTGCTCGTAGCGGCCGGAACCGTCCGGTCCGCGGTGGGCCAGCGTCTTGGTCAGCCGGTCGGTGAGCGGCCCGCCGTCCGGCCAGAGGTAAGTGCCTGCGATGCCGCACATCTCGGGTGCGTTCCCCTTCGGTTTCGGCGCGGGTCAGGAGACCTCAGCGCTCTTTTCGGGGGCCCGGGTGTCGGAGCCCCCGGCCCGGGGCGACGCCCCGTTTGTCACTGCGCTCTTTTCTGGCTCGAGTCCGGCGTTCAGTTCGCCCTTGTGGGCCGGTTCGCCGTGATCGCGCTTGAACGGCGTCGGCCGCTTCGTGGGCTTGACCGGGGCGAATTTCTTCGTCGGTGCGTTCAGGTGGTCCGGGACGCTCACGCCACCGGGTGGCGGCAGGGGCGACGCCGGTGGCCTGGGTGTGGCGAGGGCGGGCGGGAGCACCGGCCGGACCGGGGTGAACCGGCGCGTCGGCTGCTCGGTCGCGGCGACGCGCTCGGCGACACGGGCGACCAGCTCGTCCAGGCGGTCTTCGCGCTCGGCCGGGGCCGGCTGCGCCGCGGGAGCTTGGCGCCCGCGGCCCCGCAGGGCCGTGTGCAGCCCGTCCCACAGCGTGCCGTCGGACTTGTCGCGCGGGTCCGGGTCGACCAGCACGACGCCGATGATCGGGATCTCCTGGTCGGCCAGCTGCCGCGCGACCGTGTGCAGCCACAGCGTGTTCGCGTGCCCGGCCTTCACGACCAGCACGGTCTCTTTGCCGAGGTGTTCCAGGTCGGTCCACGCCGTGCCGGGCGACACCGTGCCGACGCCGACGCGACGCTCCTCCTGCGTCCCGGGCGGGTCGCCGGCGCCGACCACGGAGACGTCGCTCTTGGTCTCCTGCACGAGCTTGCGGACGTCCTCGCCCGGCAGGTCGTCGACGACGCTGGCAGCGCCTTCGGCGGCCAGCTCCTCGGCGATGTCCAGGCCGAGCGCGGCGGCGACCTTCGGGGCGCCGAGCTCGAGCAGCGACACCCCGCGCGGGTCCTGCTTGATCAGGCGGACCAGCGTCGTGGCGACGCGCTTGCGTTCGGAGACCGCGCGCGAGCGCCGCCACAGCCGGGCCGGCCCGCGCGGTTTCGACGGTAGCTGCGCGATCACGGACGCCCCGAGGTGCGTCGAGATTTCGCGGCGCAGCACCGGCCGGTCGCGGGAAACCGCGCCGACGGCGACGAGCGCGAGTCCGAGGGCCAGGCCGAGGGCGAAGCCGATGCCGGCGTTGGTCGCGGTGGTCTTGAGGAACGCCTTGGGCAGCGCGCGGGCCGCGTCGACGACCTGGGTGCCCGCGGTGACCTGCGGGCTGCCGATTCCGGCCTGCTGGGCGCGCGAGGTGAAGTCCGTGATCTGCGCGGTGAGCGCGGCCCGGCGGCTGTAGAGGTTCTCGAGCGTGGGCTGGCTGGCCTGGCGGCCCTTGCCCTCTTCGACGACGATCTGCTGCTCGACCTTGGCCAGCTCGTCCTGGGCGTTCTTGCGCTGGTCGAGGATGGCCTGCGACTGGGCGGCCGCGGCCGCCTGGCTGCGCTTGACGTGGTCGGCGATGAACGTTTCGGCCAGCGCCTGGGCCCGCGCCACGGCCTCTTCGTTGCTCTTGGCCTTGACGGTGATCTGCAGGACGTTGTTGGTCAGCCCGAGGCCCGCGTAGTTCTTCATGAAGTCTTCGGGCGAGTCGGTGCTGCCCAGCTTCTTCAGCGCGGCCCCGGCGATCTGGGTCGTCTGCAGCACGGCGACGTCGGTGCGCATCAGCGTGCCGCTGTCGGTCGGCGAGTCGTCCTGGTGGACCACGATGACCTTGGCGACCGCGGTCGGCGGCGCGGGCAGCACGAAGGCCAGCGCCGTGCCGGCGATGAGCCCGAGCAGCGCGGTGGCCAGCCAGACGCGCTTGCGGCGGCGGATCGCGATGAACAGCCGCTGCAGGTCGACGAGCGGGGCAGCCGGGGCCTGCGAAGGAGGAGTCGTCACGCCGAACCTGCCAGGGCTTTCTCGGGGGCTTCCGCCGCGGGTTCGGGTTTCTGCGGCTCGGACGGCCGGACGGCGTGGGTGAGGACGGCACCGACGATCTCCTGGCCGCCGTCGGCGCAGGCCTCGGCGAGCTGGACGAGCTGCCACGCGGTGCGCGTGCCGGCGCCGAGCACGACCAGGACCCCGGAGCTCGCGGTGGCGTCCGGCACCGTCGGCCGGTCGGGCGAGAACTCGAAGACCCGCAGCGGCACGGACAGCCGGTCGGCCAGCTCGGCGAGCTGCGCGGCGGCCAGGCGGCCGGTCTCGTCGTCGTCGGCCACCAGCAGCAGGACGTCCGCGGGGCCGGTGGCCAGCCGGGCCAGCACCCGGCGGTAGCGGATGTCGCGGTTGACCTCGTCGGCCGAGGTGGCGACCGGCGGCAGCACCCACGGCCGGTCCCCGCCGAGGAGGTGGCGCACGGTGCCGAGGAAGCCGGTGGCCGGGGCGCGCTCGCCCGGCGGGGTGGTGACGTCGACGCCGGCGAGGATCGGCGCGCCGAGCGCGGAGGCGATCTCCGGCTCGCCCCGCAGGCGCCGGTCGGTGCGGGCGGTGAACAGGTGGCCGAACACGCCCACGAGGAAGAACAGCACCGCGCCCCCGGCGACGAACTGCGTCATCGTCGGGGCCGCCGGCGACGTCGGGCGCTGGGACGGCCCGAGCACCACGGTGTTGCCGACGCCGGTCGCCAGGTCGGCCTGGTTCAGGTCGTTGATCGCCTGCTCCAGCGACGTCTTCAGGCCCTCGAGCTGGGTGCGGACCTGCACGCTCTCCACGGTCAGGCCGCCACCGACGTTCTTGGCCAAGTCGCTGATCTTGTCCGTGGTCAGCTTGACCTGCTGGCGCAGCGACTCGCGCTGCTCCTGGGCGAGCTGCACCGAGGCGTCGGCGGAGTTGCTCGCCAGCTGCGTGGAGTACTTGACGTACTGCTGCGCGACCTGGTCGGCGAGCTGCTGGGCGTGCTCGGCGGTGTCGGCGGAGACGGTGATCGTCACCACGTTGCTCTGCGCCACCGACGCGCTGACCTGCTTCTTCAGGTCGATTCCGCTGGGGTGCCACGGCAGCATGGCGGCGGCGCGGTCGAGGACGACCGAAGCGGTCGCGATCTCGGCCTGGGTCAGCAGCTCGTCGGCCTGGCGCGGGCCCTGGAGCAGCACGCCCGAGGTCGTCTTGTAGCCGGGCGAGAACAGGATCGACGCTCCGGCGCCGACCAGCGCGCCCAGGACGGCGAGCGCGGCCAGCAGCCGCCAGCGTCGTCTCAGGACCTGCCCGACGAGGGCCAGGCGCACCGTGTCGTCAGTCAACGGCGGGTCTCCATTCCTGAGCCGGGTACGCCGAACGGGTTCAGTGGATCGGCCGGTTACCCCAACCGTCGTCGGACCGGGGACATTGGTTACACGTTCGGTGGAGTCTGTGACATTCGGGGCTTCGCCCCGGGCCGGGGGCTCCGCCACCCGGAACCCCCGAAAGCCCACTTGACCGGAAGGCGATCAAGACTTCACAGCGTGCTCATACGCGGCGAGGAGGTTCCTCGCCGAGTTCTCCCACGAAAGCGGGCCCGCCACCCTGGCCTGGCCGAGCTTGCCCATCCGGATCCGCTCCTCCGGGTCGTCGAGCAGCCGGGACACCAGCGCCGCGAACTCCGTCTCGTCGTTCGCCGGGGCGTAGACCGCCGCGTCGCCCGCGGACACCCGGGCCTCCCGCAGCTCGAACGAGACGATCGGCTTGCTCATCGCCATGTACTCCATGACCTTGTTCATCGTGGAGACGTCGTTCAGCGGGTTCAGCGGGTCCGGCGACAGGCAGACGTCGGCGGTGGACAGGTAGCGGACCAGGTCCTCGTCGGAGATCCGGCCGGTGAACTCGACCTGGTTGGCCAGCCCGAGCTTCGCCGACAGCGCGACCATGTCGTCGAACGCGTCGCCCGAGCCGACGAACACCGCGTGCCAGTCGGTGCGGCCGACCTCGTCACGCAGCTTCGCCAGCGCGCGCAGGGCGTAGTCGACGCCGTCCTGCGGCCCCATCACGCCCAGGTAGGCGAGCAGGTAGGGCTTGCCCTTCTTCAGCTCGGGCTCGGCCGGCACCTCGTGGAACCGCTCGACGACCGGGGCGCTGCGGACCACGAAGACGTCCTCGGGCCGCTTGCCGCCGCGGATCCGGGCGACCTGCTTGTAGCTCTCGTTCGTCGAAATCACGACGTCGGCGGCGCGGTAGGTGGCGCGTTCGAGCGCGCAGACCCCGCGGTAGAGGAGGTCCTGGCCGCGGTCGAACCGCGAGAGGTACAGCTCCGGGCACAGGTCGTGCTGGTCGAAGATGAACTTCGCGCCGTGGCGCTTCAGGTACTTCGCGACCAGGTAGAGCAGGTCCGGCGGGTTGCAGGCGTGCACGACGTCGACCGGCCCGACCTTGCGGGCCAGCCGCAGCGTGTGCCACAGCGCGCTGCCGTATTCCTGCAGGTAGCCGGCGGGCCCGCCGGTCGCCGCCTTCAGCGGGTACCGGTGGATGTGGACGCCGTCGACGACGGCTTCGGCCTCGGTGTCCCGTTTCGTGCCCTGCGGGCAGATCACGTGGACTTCCCACCCGGCGTCGCGCAGGGTCGTGGACTCCTGCCAGACCCGCCGGTCGAAGGGAACCGAGAGATTTTCGACGAGGATGAGCGCTTTACCAGGCAAGGCCGGCGTATCCCTCTTCAAGGCGACGCGTCGCGGCGTCGGGCAGGCGGACGAGGTCGACGATCTCCCGGTCGTGCGGCAGGGCCGCCAGCACGTCCGGGTCCTTGGTGCCGACGAGCAGGACGTCGGCGTGGTCCATGACTTCTTCGACGGTCCCGGCGAGCAGCTGGCCGAGGTGCGGCAGCCGGCCCTCGATGTACTCGCGGTTGGCACCCATCAGCCGCGAAAGGCTGACGTTGGCGTCGTAGATCTTCAGGTCGTACCCCTTGCCGAGCAGCTTCTCGGCCAGCTCGACCAGCGGCGACTCGCGCAGGTCGTCGGTGCCCGGCTTGAACGACAGCCCGAACAGCCCGACCTTGCGCTTGCCGGTGCGCGCGACCAGGTCGAACGCCCGCTGCAGGTGGTCGGCGTTGGACGCGAGCACGTGCGACAGGATCGGCACGCTGACGTCGGCGCGGTGCGCGGCGTAGACCAGCCCGCGCAGGTCCTTCGGCAGGCACGAGCCGCCGAAGGCGAACCCGGGCTTGAGGTAGGCGGGGCTGATGTTGAGCTTGGTGTCGGCGAGGAAGACGTCGATCACCTGGTGCGAGTCGAGGCCGAGCGCGCGGCAGATCGAACCGAGCTCGTTCGCGAAGCCGATCTTCAGGCCGTGGAAGGAGTTGTCGGCGTACTTCGTCATTTCCGCGACCGGGATCGGCACCCGGAAAACGGGGCCGGGCAGGCCCTCGTACAACGCCGCGACGGCGTCGCCGCTGGCCTCGTCGATCTCGCCGATCACCGTCTTCGGCGGGTCGAAGAAGTCGCGGACGCTGGTGCCCTCGCGCAGGAACTCCGGGTTCACCGCGACGCCGAAGTCGACCCCGGCGGTGCGGCCCGAAGCCTTCTCCAGGATCGGGACCAGCAGGTCGAGGCAGGTGCCGGGCAGCATCGTGCTGCGGAAGACGACCGTGTGCCGCTCGGTCTTCCCGGCGATCGCGTCGCCGATCTCCTCGGCCACGCGCTCCAGGTAGACCGTGGAAAGGCTGCCGTTCGACGCCGACGGCGTACCGACGCAGACCAGCGAAATCTCACTGTCGGCGACGGCTTCGGCCACGTCGGTCGTGGCTCTCAGCGCGCCGCTCGCGACGACCTCGGCGGTCAGCTCGCCGATCCGCTCCTCGACCACCGGGGCGTTGCCCTGCGTGATGAGGTCGATCTTCACCGGGTTGACGTCCACGCCGACCACCCGGTGTCCCTGCCCCGCCAGGCACGCGGCGGAGACACAACCGACGTAACCGAGCCCGAAGACACTGATCTTCACGCCAAAACCTCCGCTATTCCGCGCGACCCTCAAGTTGGTCGGCGGGCGCCCCTGGATCGTTACCGCGGGGTCGGCGAACGGGGGACGGCGTGAGACTGCGGTGAGACGCAAGGGATCCGAGTGAGAATTGCGTCTCGATCCGGTACGCGGACCGGCGGCGGACCGTGGCCGGGAACCACGATCCGCCGCCGGGCGGAAAATAGGTGTCAGTTGTTGTTCACGAAGGTGGTGGCCAGGCTTTGGCCCTTGCTCACCGCGTTGGAGTGGTTCTCGATCGGCGAGACGGTCGAGTTCTTGAAGCAGATGTACGTGACGCCGGAGTCGGTGCCGCCGTTGGACGGGTCCGGGTTGATGCCGAGGTCCTTCGCCGTCGCGTAGGAGGCTTCGCCGATGATCTGCGACGGCCCGGTGTCCCCGATGACGGTGTACTCGACCTTGCCGTTGTAGATCACCGCGCAGGAGCCGCCGCCCTTGAGGCCGGAGGAGGAGTACTTCCAGATGCTGCTGGAGCTCGGCACGACGATGTAGGGCAGCTTCGCGGCGTTGAGCGGCTTGCCGTCGGACTGGTGGAAGGCGGTGTCGTCCTGGTAGCAGCAGTCGGTGTTCTCGTTGCACTGCGAGCTGCGCTGGCCGTCGCAGTCGATGTCCATGTCGGCTTTCCAGAAGACCGCGCCGTTGGCGTCGCAGATCGCGACCGTTTTGCTCGAAACGTCTTCGTCGGTCTTGTACTTGCCGTTCGAGACCTGCTTGCAGCCGGTGGTCTTGGCGAGCAGCTGGGCCGCGGTGGGGGCGGCTTCGGCGGTGGCGGGCTGGGCGGCCGGGGCCGGTGACGCCGACGCGAGGGCCGACGGCATCACGGCCGACGCCAGCGCGAGGGTCGCGAGCAGGATCAGTTTCCGCATTCCTGGGGCTCCCTTTAGTTAGGAAACTTTCCTTACGGCGGCGGGGCACCAGGATGCACCCGGGCACGGGCGCGTTCAAGACCTCCGGGTCCGGGAATTTCCCATCAGGTGGCCGAAGTTGACGAAAAGGCTGCTCATCGATCCGGGACGCGCGAAACCGGTTCCCGCCGGTGTCCCGTTCGCCGGGACGCGGCCGGCCGGCCCGGATCCGGCGAACGCGGCCCAACGGAGGGCGCGGCGAAGGGCCGGGCCGCCGCTACGAGGTGCCGGACCGCGCGGCGAACGAGACGGGCCGCCCGCTCCGAGATGCCGCGCCTAACGGAGGGCGCGGCGGAACAGGCGGTTCGCCCAGTGCGCCGCCCGCCGCGACCCGGCGAGCACGCTGTCGAGCCAGTCGCCGTCGAGGTCGTGCGGGAGCTCGGTGCGCGCCTGCAGCCAGCCGTCCCGGCGGGCCGCGCCGCCGTCGCTCGAGTACACGCGGGTGGCGCCCGCCTGCCGCAGCCGCGCGAGCACGCGCCGGTCGTAGGCGCCGAAGGGCAGCGAGTACCGCCGCACCGGCCGGCCGCACAGGTCGCCGAGCAGCTTCGGCGCGTCCTTCAGCTCGCGGTCGGCGTGCCGGTCGTCGAGCCGCCGCCAGTCGCGGGGTTCCCAGCCGTGCGAGCCGATCTCCATCCCGGAGCGCGCGAGCTCGCGCAGCCCGTCGCGATCGAGGTAGCCGCGCTGCCCGAGCCGGCCGGCGAGGGGGAAGAACTCCGCCGTCAGGCCGCGGTCGGCCAGCCGCGGCAGCACGATCTCGACGTCGGATTCGTTGCCGTCGTCGAAGGTGAGGCGGACGTCTTCACGCTCCGCGGCGACGTCGAGTACGCGCTCGAACTGCTCCACGGTCAGCCAGCGCTCGTCCTCCCCGGGGTCGAGCTGGCGCGCCGGCCGGCCCACCCCGTGCACGGCGAGGATCACCGTCACCACTCCCACCGCCTGCCACCGCGAGTAGTCGATTTGTTACTTCGATTAATCGCGATGGCAAACGGGTGAGTTACACATTTTTGCCGTTATTTAGCCTTTGCGAATCTCCAGCGTGCAGCACTTCGGGCCGCCGCCGGCTTTCCGCAGCTCAGAGATGTCGACGTAGACCGGTTCGTACCCCCGAGCCGAGAGAAGTTCACCCAATCGGGTGGCCTCCACCGGGAGGACGACATTGCGGCCGTCGGAGACGCCGTTGAGGCCGAAACACTTCGCGTCTTCCTTGGTGGCGAGCACCGCGTCCGGGAACACCCGCTCCAGCACGCGGCGCGAGCCGGCCGAGAACGCTTCGGGGTAGTAGACGATCTGGGCGCGGGTCGAGTCCGTCGCTTCGGCGAGCACGAACAGCGCGGTGTCGAGGTGGTAGTAGCGCGGGTCGACCAGCTGCAGCGAGACGACCGGGACGCCGAGGACCTCCTGCGCCTCGGCGTGCGCGGCCGGGTCGGTGCGGAAGCCGGTGCCGGCGAGCAGCAGGGCGCCGGTCCAGGCGAAGTCGCCTTCGGCCTCATTGATCTTCTCCGGCATGGTGATGTCGCGGTAGCCGTGTTCGACGAACCAGCGGCGGAAGTGCTCGGCCTCGGCGGCGCGCTGCGGGGCGCGGAACCGCGAGCCGAGCACCCGGCCGTCGACGACGGTGCCGGAGTTCGCGGCGAAGACCATGTCGGGCAGGCCGGGCTGGGGCTCGATCTCTTCGACGGTGTGGCCGAGGCGGCGGTAGGTGTCGCGCAGCTCGGTCCACTGCGCGACGGCGACGTCGGCGCTGACCGGCTGGGTCGGGTCCATCCAGGGGTTGATCACGTAGTCGACCGCGAAGAAGCGCGGCGGGCACATCAGGTATCGGCGGGTGGTCGGTACGCGGGTGGGCAGTGATCCCTGCATGATTGCAGGGTAAGACAGCCCAATATCGCAATCAATCGCTGTTCGCTGCGCGCATCTGTGCTAGATGTTGCGTGTGAACACCATCGACCAGCGAATCGTTTCGTGTCTAGTGGCGAACGCCCGCTCGAGCTACGCGGAGATCGGCAAGGTGGTCGGCCTGTCGGCGCCGGCGGTGAAACGGCGGGTCGACCGACTGCTCGAAACGGGCATCCTGCGGGGCTTCACGGCGGTGGTCGACCCGGAAGCCCTTGGCTGGGGAACGGAGGCGTTCGTCGAGGTCACCTGCCAGGGCAACATCACGCCGGCCCGGATCCGCGCGCGGCTGGAGCCGTTGCCGGAAGTGGTGGCGGCGTACACCGTGTCGGGCGCGGCGGACGCGATCGTGCACCTGCGGGCGGCGGACATCCACCACCTGGAGACGGCGCTGGAGCGGCTGCGCGGACTGGAGATCGTGGACCGGACGGTGTCGACGGTGGTGCTCTCGCGGCTGCTGGAACGGCCGCCGACGCCGGAGCAGTGACGCGGTCGACCGCCTGCATCGTCAGCTCCCCCGGCTCGAACGCCACCGGCTCCTCGCGCAACGACCGCCACCGCACCGTGCCACCCTGGGCCCATGACCGACAGCATCGTCAGCGAGCACTCCGGCGGCGTCGCCCTGCTGACCGTCGACGCGCCCGGCAGCCGCAACGCGCTGACGCTCGAGCTCTCCGCGCAGCTCGCCGCCGCCGTCGAGGCCGCGGAACGGGACGAGTCCGTGCACGCCGTCGTCGTCACCGGGACGCCGCCCGCCTTCTGCGCCGGTGCCGACCTGTCCGCGCTCGCCGCGGCCGACGAGCCCGGCCTGCGGGCCATCTACGAAGGCTTCCTCGCCGTCGCGCGGTGCGCGCTGCCGACCATCGCCGCGGTCGGGGGTGCCGCCGTCGGGGCCGGGCTGAACCTCGCGCTCGCCGCCGACGTCCGGCTGGCCGGGCCGCGGGCGAAGTTCGTCGCCCGGTTCCTCGAACTCGGGCTGCACCCGGGCGGCGGGATGACCTGGATGGCGCAGCGGCTCGCCGGTCCGCAGCAGGCCGCCGCCATGACGTTGTTCGGGCAGCCGCTCGACGCCGAAGCCGCGGTGCGCGCCGGGCTGGCGCTGCGCGTGGTCGACGGCGGCCATGACGAACTACTGACAGCCGCGCGTGAGCTCGCTCACCCCGCCGTCGCCGCGCCGCGTGAAGCGCTGATCGCCACCAAGCGCAGTCTCCGCGCCACCGCGGGCCTGGCCGAGCACAGCGACGCCGTCGACGCCGAGATCCGGCCCCAGCTGGCCTCGCTGGCGTCACCGGAGTTCGCCGAGCGGCTTTCCCTGCTGCGGGACCGGATCCACTCACGGCCGTGACTCGAGCCGGTGGCCCTACCCTGCGGGAGACGCGCGTCACAACGCGGCACAGCAGCTAACCGTTACGATGAGTTACAGGTATCTGGCGTACCTGCAAAAGAGACATTGAAGAGCACCGATGAGGTCGCCCAACAGCCGGGACACTACCAACATCGGTGTTGAGGGCGAGCTAACCTCGGGAGTAGACCTGGTGAACGCAGCCGCGGCACCGGCAGGCCAACGGAAGCCGTACCGTCGGGAGAGAGGGAATCCCTGACCCATGAGCACGAGTGCGAACGGCAACGGCGCTGGTCACGGCTCGCTCGCCGCCACCAGGCCGACCGAGGTCAGCAAGCTGGACCGGGTGGTCATCCGGTTCGCCGGCGACTCCGGTGACGGCATGCAGCTGACCGGCGACCGCTTCACGTCCGAAGCCGCCGCGTTCGGCAACGACCTGTCGACGATGCCGAACTTCCCCGCCGAGATCCGCGCGCCACAGGGCACCATCCCCGGCGTTTCCAGCTTCCAGGTGCACTTCGCCGACTACGACATCCTCACCCCCGGCGACCGGCCGGACGTGCTGGTGGCGATGAACCCGGCCGCGCTCAAGGCGAACCTCGCCGACGTCCCGCACGGCGGGACGATCATCCTCAACACCGACGACTTCATCAAGCGGAACCTCACCAAGGTCGGCTACGCGAGCGACCCGCTGGAGGACGACACGCTCGAGGCGTACCAGGTGCACCGGGTCGCCATGTCGACCCTGACCCAGGGCGCGCTCGCGGACACCGGCCTCGGCAAGAAGGACGCCGAGCGCTGCAAGAACATGTTCGCGCTCGGCCTGCTGTCGTGGATGTACCACCGGCCGACCGAGGGCACCGAGCGGTTCCTGCGCGAGAAGTTCGCGAAGAAGCCGGACATCGCCGAGGCGAACATCCTGGCCTTCCGCGCGGGCTGGAACTACGGCGAGACCACCGAGTCGTTCGCGACGACGTTCCAGGTCGCCCCGGCGAAGCTGAAGCAGGGCACCTACCGGCAGATCACCGGCAACACCGCGCTGGCCTACGGGATCGTCGCCGCCGGACAGCGTTCCGGCCTGCAGATCCTGCTCGGCACGTACCCGATCACCCCGGCGTCGGACATCCTGCACGAGCTGTCCAAGCACAAGCACTTCGGCATCATCACCTTCCAGGCCGAGGACGAGATCGCCGGCATCGGCGCCGCGCTCGGCGCGTCCTACGGCGGCGCGCTCGGCGTCACCTCGACGTCCGGGCCGGGTGTCGCGCTGAAGTCCGAAGCCGTCGGCCTCGGCGTGATGGTGGAGCTGCCGCTCGTCGTCATCGACGTCCAGCGCGGTGGCCCGTCCACCGGGCTGCCGACCAAGACCGAGCAGGCCGACCTGCTGCAGGCGATGTTCGGCCGCAACGGCGAATCGCCGGTGCCGATCGTCGCGCCGCTGTCGCCGGCGGACTGCTTCGACGCGGCCGTCGAGGCGACCCGGATCGCGCTGAAGTACCGCACCCCGGTGCTGCTGCTCTCGGACGGCGCGATCGCGAACGGCTCCGAGCCGTGGCTGATCCCGGACGTCGAGACGCTGCCCGACCTGCGGGTCGAGTTCGCCGCCGAACCCAACGCGGACAACGACTCCGGCGAGTTCTGGCCGTACGTCCGCGACCCCGAGACCCTCGCCCGCGCCTGGGCGATCCCCGGTACCCCCGGCCTGCAGCACCGCATCGGCGGGCTGGAGAAGGCCGACAAGACGGGCCACATCTCCTACGACCCGGTCAACCACGACAAGATGGTCCGGCTGCGGCAGGCGAAGATCGACGGCATCGACGTCCCCGATCTCGTCGTCGACGACCCGAGCGGCGGCAAGGCCCGCGTGCTCGCGCTCGGCTGGGGCAGCTCGTTCGGCCCGATCGGCGCGGCCTGCCGCCGCGTGCGCAAGCTCGGCCTGCCGATCGCGCAGGCGCACCTGCGGCACCTCAACCCGCTGCCGGCCAACCTGGGCGACATCCTGCGCAGCTACGAAAAGGTCGTGGTGCCGGAGATGAACCTCGGCCAGCTGTCGCTGCTGCTGCGGGCGAAGTACCTGGTGGACGTCCACTCGCACACCAAGGTCGCCGGAATGGCGTTCAAGGCCGAAGAGCTGCAGAACCTGTTCTCGGAGATCATCACCGGCGTTACTACGGAGGCGGCGAAATGACCGCGATTGATCTGGGGATACCCAATCTCGGCGGCCTGGACCTTGTGCCCACCAGCGAGGAGCCGCAGAAGGCCAAGGAATACAAGTCGGATCAGGAAGTCCGCTGGTGCCCCGGCTGCGGCGACTACGTCGTCCTCAACGCGGTCCAGTCCTTCCTGCCGACGCTCGGCCTCAAGCGCGAGAACATCGTGTTCATCTCGGGCATCGGCTGCTCGTCGCGGTTCCCGTACTACCTGAACACCTACGGCATGCACTCGATCCACGGCCGCGCGCCGTCGATCGCGACCGGGCTCGCCACCACGCGGCCGGACCTGTCGGTGTGGGTCGTCACCGGTGACGGCGACGCACTGTCCATCGGCGGCAACCACCTGATCCACGCGCTGCGCCGCAACGTGAACATCAAGATCCTGCTGTTCAACAACCGGATCTACGGGCTGACCAAGGGCCAGTACTCCCCGACGTCCGGGCAGGGCATGGTCACGAAGTCGACGCCGATGGGTTCGGTGGACACGCCGTTCAACCCGCTGTCGCTGGCGATCGGCGCGGAGGCGTCGTTCGTGGGCCGGGCGATGGACTCCGACCGCAAGGGCCTGACCGAGGTCCTGGAGGCGGCGGCACAGCACCGCGGCTCGGCGCTGGTCGAGATCTACCAGAACTGCCCGATCTTCAACGACGGTGCGTTCGACGTCCTCAAGGACGCCGACGAGGCCGCGGCGCGTCTGATCCCGCTGCGCGCGGGCGAGCCGATCCGCTTCGGCCCCAACCAGGAGTTCGGCGTCAAGCGCGGCGACTGGGGCGGCCTGGACGTCGCCAAGGTCGCGGACATCGGCGAGGACGACATCGTCGTGCACGACCCGTCGATCACGGACACGTCGTACGCGTTCGCGCTGTCGCGCCTGGGCGACCAGAACCTCAACCACGTCCCGACGGGCATCCTCCGCCAGGTCGAGCGCCCGACGTACGACGACGGCGCCCGCGCGCAGGTCGAGGAGGCCCGCGCCGCCCGCAAGCCGGACCTGCAGGACCTGCTGCGCGGCAAGGACACCTGGACGGTCGCGTAACCTTCGCTGCTCCCGAAGGCCGCCATGCCCGGTGCATGGCGGCCTTCGGCGTTTCCGGGGTTGCCCACTTGGGACAAGTGTCCTAAGTTTTAGGCCATGCGACCTGAATCACCTTTCGTGTTCTTCGACGTCCGCACCGCCGATCCGGAGGGCAGCAAGCGGTTCTTCGCCGACCTGCTGGGCTGGGAAGCGGACGGCCCGCTGCTGACCGCCGGCGGCGCGCCGTGGGGCGGCCTCACCGAGCTGGCCCCGGGCGATGACCGGGCCCCGCAGTGGCTGCCCTACGCGCCGGTGTCCGATGTGGACGCCGCCGCGGCGAAAGCGCTGGAGCTGGGCGGAACCCTCGTGCGCGAGCGCACCGAGCTGCCGTTCGGCTCCCTGGTGGTGGTCACCGATCCCGGCGGCGCGGCCCTCGTCCTGTTCCAGAAACTCAGCTGAGCGGCCGGAACCCGACGCGTTCGGCGTCCTCCGCCGTCCGGAACCAGACCTCGGCGACCATCTTCGGGAACTGCGCCGATTCCTCGGTGCAGTACCGCAAAGCCGTCACGCTGGCCTTCACCGCGAAGCTGTCGCTGGGCGCCCCGCCGCCCGGCCGCGGCATCGCCGAACCGGGGCCGAACGGGCCCGGCGGGACCGAGTCGCCCGCCGCCTGACGGGCCGGGGGCGGCTCCGGCGCCGCGACGCCGGCGGCCGCCGCCGCCTGGTTCGGCTGCACCGACGGCTCGAACAGCGAGCCGCTGTGCCCGCCGGACAGGTCGGGCTCGCGACGCTCGACCGTGCGCATCGACGGCTGGATCGGCTGCGGCGCGTCGAACCCGCCGCGCACCGCCTCCCGCGGCTGCCGCTTCGGCAGCACCTGCGTCGCTTCGGCGGGGGTCTCCGGTGGCACGTCCAGCTCACTTTCGGCGACGTCGCCGCCGAACGCGTACTGCGGCGGCTCGTCCTCTTCCGAGTCGTCCCTGCGCACGGAACCGGGGTGCTCACCGATGTAGCGCGTGCGCTCCACCGGCTCTTCGAACGCCGACCGCTCGGACGGCGGCTCGTGGTCGAACCAGTCCGGCGTCGCCTCCCCGGAGGGCGGCTGGAACAGCGAGGCCGCCGGGTCCGGCTCCAGCCGCGACAACGCCGGCGACTCGAGCTCCGCCTCGTCTTCGAACGAATCCCCGACCGGGGTCAGGTACTGGGTCGCGGTGGCGCGATCCGGGTCTTCCGGCTCCGGCTCGTCGTCCGTCGTCAGGAACTGAGTGGCCGCGCTCCGGTACGAGTCGTCTTCCGCGAGCTCTGATCCCGGCGGGGGAACGAACGGCTCGGTCGGCGGCATCCGCAACGGCACCTGCGCGTCCAGCTCGGCGAAGTCCTCGTCGATGTCGTCGTGGATGTCGTCGCGGTGGATCGGCGGCGCGGCGACCAGGGTGCCCGGGTAGGACGTCTCCTGGCGGGACGGCTCCGGCTCGGGCCGCGGCTCCGGCCGCCGGAACGACTCGGTGCCGCCCATCGCGGCGGCGTTCGCGGGGGTCCGCGCGGCGTCGGCGTGGGCCTGCGCCAGCGAGCTCTCCAGCCGGCGGACGCTCTTGCGGAGCGGCAGCACGAGCACCAGCCAGGTGAGGAGGACGCCGACGAAGAACGCGGCGAGGCTCCACAGCCAGACCTGTCCGAATATGGACATCTTTTCCTGCCCCTGTTAAGTGCTTAGCGCGTGCGCGCGACCAGGTAGTCGGCGACCGACTCGCACGCGTCCCTGGCGGGTGACGCGGGCAGCGAGGCGAGCTCGGCTCGCGCGCGCTGAGCGTAGTCGGCAAGGGTGACGCGTGCTCGATCGAGTCCGCTACTGACCCGCAGCAGCTCGAGCGCCTCCTGCACGAGCGCGTCGTCGGCGATCGGGCCGGACAGCAGCTCCACCAGCCGGGGGTCGGTGCCCGGGTCGGCCAGCGCGTACAGCATGGGCAGCGTCCGGACGCCTTCGCGCAGGTCGGTGCCCTGCGCCTTGCCCAGCTCGTCGGACGGCGACGCGATGTCGATGATGTCGTCGGAGATCTGGAACGCCGTGCCGATGATGTCGCCGAACCGGCGCAGCGCCTCGACGTGCTCCTCGGCGGCGCCGGACATCATGCCGCCGAACCGGCCGGAGGTGGCGATCAGCGAGCCGGTCTTCTGCGCGATCACGGTCAGGTAGTGCGCGACGGCGTCGTCACCCGGGCCGGGGCCGACGGTCTCGCGCATCTGGCCGGTGACCAGCTCGCCGAAGGTCTCGGCGATGATCCGCGCGGCGTCCGTGCCGAGGTCGGCGACCAGGCGCGAAGCGTGGGCGAAGAGGAAGTCGCCGGTGAGGATGGCGATGGTGTTGTCCCAGCGGGCGTTGACGCTCTCGGCGCCGCGCCGCATGGTGGCCTCGTCCATGACGTCGTCGTGGTAGAGCGTGGCCAGGTGCACCAGCTCGACCGCGGCGGCGGCGATCACCACGTGGTCGTCCTGCTTGGGGCCGAACTGGGCGGACAGCAGCGTGAACAGCGGACGGAAGCGTTTGCCCCCGGCCTCGACCAGGTGCAACGCGGCGTCGTTGACGGCCTGGACGTCACTGCGGACGACCTCGCGCAGCAGCTTCTCGACCTCGGTCAGCCCGCCGGCGATCGAGCGCAACAGGGTTTCGTCGGCGATCTGCAGCCCGACCGACGCCCGCAGGTCGTCGAGGGCGCCGCCCGGCGCAGCGGGGAGGGATCCCGCCCCGGGGGCTGGGGAAGGCACAGACACGTCGGCTCCGCTCTACTCGTGCACCGGTCGGTTGCCCCTTGAGCGTAGTGGCTACGCCGCGCGGTCGTTTACCCGCTGTCCTGCGGAAACGGTGACGAACATGACACCGGCCACGGTCACCCACCGGGTGGTTCGTGATCCTCGGAAGGGTGATCGGAGATTCCGGGCGCAACGGACGTCTCCGCCGAGCGGATATTCAAGCGTGGAAGAGCCGCCGGCACGGCCGCTCTCCGGCGGCGAGGAGGACAGCGAGATGCGCAGCACGATCG
Organism: Amycolatopsis sp. NPDC058278; assembly: GCF_042881395.1. Lineage (NCBI taxonomy): Bacteria > Bacillati > Actinomycetota > Actinomycetes > Pseudonocardiales > Pseudonocardiaceae > Amycolatopsis > Amycolatopsis sp. NPDC058278. The sequence continues at coordinate 25,908 of NZ_JBHVXZ010000007.1, forward strand.
TCACGGCTTTGGTGCTGACGGGCCTGGCCGCTTCGGCCGGTTCGGCTGCATCTTCGCCACCACCGGGCGCGGCGGAGATCGGCTCGGCGTCGTTCACGGCGGTCGAGGTCCCACCCCAGGGCCACTGCGCGATCGACGGCCCGGCGAGCGCAACGGCCCAGCAGGTCTCGAAACCGGGAATCACCTTCGGCGGCGGCACATCATCGTGCACGGACACGAAGGTGACGGCAACGGGCAAGGACTTCGAACTGTCGGCGCTGCTGAGGTCGGGAGGGCCCCGGGTGAAGCTGTCGAGCTTCACGGTGACGTGCGAGAGGACGCCGACGCAGACGAACGCGAACTGGACGTACAGCGGGATGTCGGGAATCACGAACCCGCCCAGCCCGGTACCGGTGGGGTACGTGTCGCCGCTCCGGAAATCGGACGGAACGGTCCTGGCGAACGCGGTGTTCAACACCCAGAGCCTGCCGGGCGACGGAAGTATCGGCTTGACGATGCTGCGCATTGATTTCCTCCCGCCATCGGGCATCACCGGAACGGTGGAATTGGGCCGCACCAGCTGTTCCCCAACCCCATAGACGTCACGAGGGCCGCGGCGTGGGAGAGCACCGAGAGGACCGCCGCGGCCCTTGTGACCTCGCTTTTCCGTGGTGGGAACTTTGGTAGGGTGCGAAGCGTCGGATACGCAGGGTGCTCGGGGTGGAGCACACTGCAAGCTAGGGGAGAGCTGATGACGACTGTTCCGGTGAGGCGTCATGCCTGAAGGACCGATTTACGACCCGGGCGGGGATTGGGAGCTGCCAGGGCCGAACGGGGTGCCGCGCGCGGGGTCGTATGGGGGCGGGGGTGCCTCGGGGGCGGGGTTCGAGTATGACGAGGAGACGCTTCGTGAGCTGATGCACGAGTGGAACGACCTGGCCCGCGAGTTCCAAGAGGACCGCGAGCAAGCCCGAGCCATCGCGACAACGCACGGTCCCGGCCTCGAGTATGCAAGTGCCGGCAACGCCGAAAGGATCCGCGCCTCGGGTGACGCCCTCGATACCGCCCTTCAACAACGGGCGGAGTACTGCCGAGCGATGGCAGAGAAGTTCGCGAAGGCGCTTGGCAAGTACGCAGCAACCGAAGAATCCCACGCTTCCGAGATCAAACAAACAGGAGGAACGCTGTGATGCGCCGCTCACTTGTACTGCTCGGCGCATCCCTGCTGGTCCTAACGGCGTGCTCGGACACGAAAGCCGGGACTGCTTCACCCGTGACCACTTCATCAATCCCGACGGATGCCGTACCCGGTCCCGGCGTACCCAAGGTCGATTCACCACTGGACACCGCCCGATTCAAGCGAACGCCATGCGAATCCTTGCCCGCTGAAGAAGTCACGACACTTCTCGGCTCAGGGGCAACAGCCAAAGAGGAGCTGAGCGCACCGGGTGGCCCTACGTGCAACTGGCAACCGGCAGGAACCACCCAGGCAACTGTCGGCATCATCTTCAACAAGGTGAACCAGGCGGGCCTGACCGCGATCTACGAGCAGCAAGGGTCGACATTTCGTCTCTTCATACCGGTCGCCCCGGTGGAAGGTCTGCCAGCCGTCGCGTACGGACTGAAGGACGAGCGTGCCACGAGCGGCCGATGCGCGATCGCTGTTGGAACCAGCGACCACGAGATGATCGATGTCTCCATCACTCAGTCTGAAGCGAACGTCGGCAAGACCGATCCTTGTGTAGCTGCGCATGAAGTCGCCGAGAAAATTGTCGAAAACATCAAAGGGGCGCAGTGATGGTTGCAGAATCGCCGCTGACCGCAGCCGAGATCTACGCACAAATCACAGGAGGCCAAGGCTCCAGTTCTCTCTCCGACGCACAACGCGACGCCGACCATCTCACCACTCGGATGGTTGAACGGGCCCAGCGGATCAGCGCGCTCCGGGCCAAGACCATGTCCGGCTGGCGCGGAGACGCCGGAGAAGCCGCTGCCGACGCTACTCGGCCTCTTGTTCAAGCCGCCGCTGATGATGCTGTTCATCTTCGGAATGCGCAGGCTGCTGTTGGGGCTCAAATGGATGCCTTTGGTACTGCCAAAAACTCCGTCAAGCCTGTTGCCGCCCAGCCGCCGGAACTGCAGGTTGATGATGTTCTTCACGCCGTCAGCGGTGACGGGTGGGGTTCCTACCACGCCAAAGTTGCCGGATGGCAGGCTGACAGCCAGGCCAATATCGATGCCTTCAGCGCCTACCACTCCGCCAGCTCCGCCAACGGTGGGCAAATGCCCTCCCAATACGCGCAGCTTGCCGATTCCGGGGCTCCCGTCTCCATGCGCACCTCCACCGAGTGGAAGAGCGAACCTACCGATACCGGGGAATGGGCTCGGAATCCCCGGGATACGCAGGTTCCCGCTCAGGATCGGCAGACCGTTCGGCCCGGGCAAACCCGAGGCACCGATGGGGACCGGACCCAGGCGACGACCCAGCAAAACCAGCAGACCCAACAGACCCAACAGAATCGGCAAACCCAGCAGAACCAGGTTCGGCCCGGCACCACGAACACCGACAACACCCACGCCAACAGCTACCTCCCCAAACCCGTCCTGCCTGCCGCTCAGGGCGGTTACGAGTTCGGGCCCACCGGGCAGCCCGTCAGCAACCTGACCGGCACCGAGACGAACTGGCCCGGCGGGTTCGGACCAGGGACCGGGCCGTACCCCGGCGTTGGATACCAACCGGGACCCGGAACTCCAGGAACCGGCACACAAACGCCAGGAACCGGGCCGGGAACACCAGGAAACAGGCCCGGGACGCCGAGGACCGGGCCCGGGACCGGACCGAACCAACCCGGCCCCGGAAGCAGCACCGGCGCGCGCCTCCCCCAGGAACGCCTCCCCGGCGCCAACCCCGCCCGCGGCTCCGCCGGCCCCCGGGGCGCCAACGGCTTGCCCATGGGCGCCCCAATGGCCGGCCGCGGCGGCAAAGAAGAAGACCGCGAAAAGAAAAAAGCCCCCTACCTGCAAAACCCCGATCCCGACGAAACCTTCGGCGGCTTCACCGAAAAGCCCATGCCGCCGGTCATCGGTGAGAACAAGAAACGATGATTGCCGCCCTCTCGCTGACCACCCTGCTCACCGCCATGCGCGATGTCGGTTGCGGTGATCCGCACCCCGTCCTGGCCAACGGACTGCGCTACATCCCGCCGTCGGCCGCGGAACGGACAAAGCGGGATGCCTTCGAAGAACTCAGTCGATACGGCTTCACGCAAGGGCACGGCTTCACCCCCGAATTCGAAGATCTGCTGCACCTCGTCGGCCACCCCGCCCGGGAATACGTCGCCTACGCGCGGGATACCGCCGGCCAGCGGAACGTTCTCGTCGCCGTAACCGGCCTGGACAAGGTGTGCGTTGTCTGCCGGGGCGACCGAGTCGAACTCAGCGAGGTCGACGTCCACCCCGCCGACGCCCTCGTCGCGCAGCTGCCGGACTACCGGGCCGTCGACCTCAAACCCTTCTCGCTCCCGCAAGAAGACTTCCGGACGCCCGAGGTCAGTGACGTCTTCGACGAAGAGCGCAGCCGGGAAGCGCAGGAACTCGACGCCCTCTTCCGGCAACCCCACTTCGGCGTCGGGCAACTCCACGCCGATGACAAGACCGTCAGCTACCTCGACCTGAAAGCCGGGCGCGTTGGGATCGCCGTCGCCGATGGCTACATCAGCGTCGTGCCCGGGGAGAACAAAAACCTCAGCCAAAAGCTGAAGGCCGCCACCCCTGGGTAAAGGGGTGGCGGCCGGAAACAGCATCAGAAAGCGAAACCGCCCGAACCGGCCCAGCCGAGCGCGAACGCCGGGACCAAGCCCAGCACCAGCGTCACCGCCGTGCCCAGGAAGATCGCCGTTCCCGTGCCGAAGCCCGGGATGGTGACCGTGGGACCGTCCGCAGCCGGCTCGGAGAAGTACATCAGCACGATCACCCGCAGGTAGAAGAACGCCGCCACCGCGCTGAACACCAGGGCGATCACCACCAGCGGGGCCATGCCGTCCGACAGCGCCGCCGAGAACACCACGAACTTCCCCACGAAACCGGAAGTGAGCGGAATCCCGGCCAGCGCCAGCAGCAAGAACGTGAAGACGCCCGCCACCAGCGGCGACCGCTTGGCCAGCCCGGCCCACGCCGAGAGGTGCGTCGCCTCGCCCGAGGAATCCCGGACCAGGCTGATCACGCCGAACGCCGCCAGCGTCGTGAAGCCGTACGCCAGCAGGTAGAACAGTGTGCTCGACAACCCGTCGCGCGTCATCGCGATCGCACCCACCAGCAGGAAGCCCGCGTGGGCGATCGACGAGTACGCCACCATGCGCTTGACGTCCGTCTGCGTCAGGCCCAGCACCGCGCCGATCACCATCGAAATGATCGCCACGCCCCAGAGAACTCCGCGCCACTCCCACGAAGTCGACGAGAACGCCACCGACAGCACCCGCAGGATCCCGCCGAACGCCGCCACCTTCGTGCACGCCGCCATGAACGCCGTCACCGGCGTCGGTGCTCCCTGGTACACGTCCGGGGTCCACGTGTGGAACGGGCCGACCGAACCCTTGAACAGCAGGCCGACCACCAGGAGACCCAGCCCGGCGAACAGCAGCGTGTCCGACCGGTCCGAACCCGCCGCTGCGGCCGCGATGTCGCCCAGCTTCACCGAGTTCGCGTAGCCGTACAGCAGCGCCAGCCCGTACAGGAAGAACGCCGACGAGAACGCCCCGAGCAGGAAGTACTTGACCGCCGCTTCCTGCGAGAGCAGCCGGCGACGACGCGCGAGGCCGCACATCAGGTACAGCGGCAGCGACAGCACTTCCAGCGCGATGAACATCGTCAGCAGGTCGTTCGCCGCGGTGAACGCCATCATGCCGCCGAGCGCGAACAGCGTCAGCGGGAACACCTCGGTCTGCATGACCGTCGCCGTCTGGGCGCGGTCCTGGACCGTGCCCGGGCGGATACCGGCCTGGGCGACGAGCGCGCCACCCGGCTCGACCACGCGGTCGGAGATCAGCAGCACCGCGCCGACCGCCAGCGCCAGCAGCGTGCCCCAGAGGAACAGCGCCGGCCGGTCGATCGAGATCGCGCCGCTGAACGTCGTCACGCCGCCCGCGGGCGCGTTGCCCGTCGCGTAGATGACCAGGCTGACGCCGGCCGCGACGATCGCCGCCAGGCTCAGGCCGACCTGGATGCCGAACCGGGACCGCTTCGCCGCGAACGCCTCGACCAGCACGCTGACGCACGCCGCGCCGAAGATGATCAGCACCGGCAGGACGGCGTTGTAGTCGACCGACGGCACCTGGATCGGTGGCTCCGGTGCCTGGGTCAGGAGGATGTCGAGCACCTTTACTTGCCTCCCTGGACCGCGGACAGCGTCTGCTGCACCGTCGGGATGACTGTGTCGAGCACCGGCTTCGGGTAGAAGCCGAGGACGAGGATCAGCACGACCAGCGGCGCGAGGATCGCGATCTCCCGGCCGTTCAGGTCCGTGATGGCCTTCTTGGCGCCCAGTTCCGGCGCAATCGCCGTACCCGGGCCGCCGCCGACGCCGACGAGGGCGTCACCGCGGACCGGGCCCTGGAAGACCCGCTGGTAGAGCCAGAGCACGTACGCCGCGGCCAGGACCATGCCCACCGTGGCGAGGATCGTGTACACCGGCTGGTCCACAAAGGACCCGATGAGCACCAGGAACTCCGAGACGAACGAGTTGGTGCCCGGCAGGGACAAAGTGGACAGACCGGCGAGGAGGAACAGGCCCGCCAGCAGCGGCGTCACCTTCGCCATGCCGCCGTAGTCCGAAATGCGAGACGACCCGCCGCGCGCGATCACCAGGCCGATCACCACGATCAGCATGCCGGTGGCGAGGCTGTGGTTGAGCATGTACGTCGCCGAGCCGACCATCGCCTGCTCGTTGAACGCGAAGATGCCCAGCGAGATGAAGCCGAAGTGCGCGATCGAGACGTAGGCGATGAACCGCTTCATGTCCCGCTGCCCCGCGGCGAGGATCGATCCGTAGAGGACGCCGATCACCGAGAGCACCAGCACCAGCGGCGCCAGGGTCCGGCTCGCGTCCGGGAACATCGGCAGGCAGTAGCGCAGGAACCCGAAGGTGCCGACCTTGTCCAGCACGCCGACCAGCAGGACGGCGACGCCGATCGGCGCCTCCCCCGCCGCGTCCGGCAGCCAGGTGTGGAACGGCACCAGCGGCGCCTTGATCGCGAACGCCAGGAAGAACCCGAGGAACAGCCAGATCTGCGTGGACAGCGGCGCGTCGCGCACCACCGTCACCAGCGTCTCCCAGTCGAACGTGCCCTTGCCGAGCTTGTCCTTCGCGAGCGAGTACGCCCCGATCGCCGACGCCAGCATGATCAGGCCGCCGAGGAACGAGTAGAGGAAGAACTTCACCGCCGCGTACTGCCGGTTCGCGCCGCCGTAGCCGCCGATCAGGAAGTACATCGGGATCAGCATGATCTCGAACAGCACGTAGAACAGGAAGACGTCGGTCGCGGCGAACACGCCGATCGTGAGCGCCTCCTGCAGCAGGATCAGCGAGAGGAACCCGCCCGCGCTGCGGCCCGCCGGGAGCTTGTCCAGCGTGCCGAGCCCGCCGACGACGATCGGCACCAGGAGCGCGATCACCGCGATCATGATCAGCGAGATGCCGTCGGTGCCGAACGCGATGTGCACGCCGAAGCTGGGGATCCAGTCGAAGCTCGACGTCATCTGCAGCCGCGCGCCCGAAGGCGAGTAGCTGAGCCAGAACGGGATGATCAGCAGGAACTCGAGGATCGAGAACGCCAGCGCGGCCAGCACCGCGGCGCGGTCGTTCCCCTTGAGGAACGCCAGCACCAGGGAGCCGGCGAGCGGCACCAGGATGAGGATGAGCAACCAGGTCATCAGGAGAACCTCACCAGCAGGAGAGCCGCCAGAAGCAGGAACGTGCCGCCCAGCATCGACAGGGCGTAGGACCGGACGAACCCGGTCTGGAGCCGCCTCAGCCGGCCGGAGCCGCCGCCGAGGGAGGCGGCCAGGCCGTTGACCGCGCCGTCGACGCCGCGGTTGTCGACGAACACCAGCGCCCGCGAGAGCCAGGTGCCCGGGCGGGCGATCAGCGTCTCGTTGAGGGTGTTGCCGTACAGGTCCTTGCGCGCGGCCCGGGTGACGAACGAGACCCGCTGGGGCTGCTCGACCGGGACGTCACGGCGGAAGATCAGGGCCGCGATCAGCACACCCAGCACCGAGAACACGATCGCCGCGACGGAGATCACCCAGGCGTCGAACGGCGCGTGGTGCGCTTCCTCCAGCTTGCCGACCGAGGGGGTCAGCCACTCGGAGAAGCGATCGCCGAGGGCGAAGAACGCGCCGGCGCCGACCGAGCCGACCGCCAGGACCGCCATCGGGATCCACATGATCGCCTTCGACTCGTGCGGGTGGAAGTCACGACCGTCGGAGGACTTGATGTCCTTCCAGCGCTCCTTGCCGAAGAACGTCATCATCATCAGGCGGGTCATGTAGAAGGCGGTGAGCCCGGCGCCGAGCAGCGCCGCGCCGCCCATCACCCAGCCGCGCCAGCCGCCCTGGCCGAACGCCGCTTCGATGATCGCGTCCTTGGTGAAGAAGCCCGACAGCGGCGGGATGCCGATCAGGGCCAGGTAGCCGAGGCCGAAGGTGATGAAGGTGATCGGCATGTGCTTGCGCAGCCCGCCGAACTTCCGCATGTCGACCTCGTCGTTCATGCCGTGCATGACCGACCCGGCCCCGAGGAAGAGCCCGGCTTTGAAGAAGCCGTGCGCGACCAGGTGCATGATGCCCAGCGCGTAGGCGATGGGCCCGAGCCCGACGGCCAGCATCATGTAGCCGATCTGGCTGACCGTGGAGTACGCGAGGACCTTCTTGATGTCGTCGTACGCGCAGCCGATGATGCACCCGAGCAGCAGGGTCACCGTGCCGACCAGCGTGACGATCAGGCGGCCGTCTTCGGTGGCGTTGAAGATGTCCTTCGAGCGGGCCACCAGGTAGACACCCGCGGTCACCATCGTCGCCGCGTGGATCAAGGCCGACACCGGGGTCGGGCCCTCCATCGCGTCCGGGAGCCACGCCTGCAGCGGAAACTGGCCGGACTTACCGCAGGCGCCCAGCAGGAGCAGGATCGCCATCGCGGTGATCGCGCCCGTCGAGAACTTGCCGTCGGCGACCGCCTGGAAGACCTGCGCGTAGCCGGTGGAGCCCGCGTACTTGAACATGATGAAGATCGCCAGCGCGAGCCCGACGTCCCCGACGCGGTTCATCAGGAACGCCTTCTTCGCCGCGGTCGCGGCGGACGGGCGGCCCTGGTACCAGCCGATGAGCAGGTAGGAGGCGAGACCCACGCCTTCCCAGCCGAGGTACAGCGTCACGAAGCTGTTGCCCAGCACCAGGATCAGCATCGACGCGACGAAGAGGTTCAGGTACGCGAAGAAGCGGTACCGGCCCTCGTCGTCGGCCATGTAGCCGATCGAGTAGTAGTGGATCAGCATGCCGACGCCGGTGATGAGCAGCACGAACGTCAGCGACAGCGCGTCGATCCGCAGCCCGAAGTCCACCTGCAGCTGCCCGACCGGGATCCACGAGTAGACCTTGGTGTCGGTCGTGGTGCCCGTGTCGGCGGTGAAGAACAGGATCAGCCCGTAGACGAAGGCGAGGGTGACGGTGGCACAGCCGAGCAGATGCCCCCAGGCCTTCGCGCGCTTCCCGGCCAGCAGGAGGATCAGGGCGCCGAGGCCAGGCAGGGCCACCAGCAGCCACGATGATGCGGTCACTCGGCAATCCTTTCAGTGGCGCGGAGCGCCTCCGTCGAGGGTGGGTGGTGGGGATGAGGCGGCACTAGTACTTCAGCAGGTTGGTGTCGTCGACCGAAGCCGAGCGCCGGGTGCGGAAGATGGCCATGATGATCGCCAAGCCGACCACGACCTCGGCGGCCGCGACGACCATGACGAAGAACGCCATGATCTGGCCGTCGAGCCCGCCGTTGATCCGGGCGAAGGTGACCAGCGACAGGTTCACCGCGTTGAGCATCAGCTCGATGCACATGAACACGACGATCGCGTTGCGCCGCACCAGCACGCCGACCGCGCCGAGCGCGAACAACAGCGCCGACAGCAGCAGGTAGTACGTGGGGGTCATTCCTTCTCCCCTTCCGAAGCTTCCGAAGCACCCTCGGAGCCGACTAGCGCGTGCGCGTCCGCGTGCGGGCCCTCGTCCGTGACGAGCTTGCGTTCCTTCGCCAGCTCGATCGCCGAGGTGGACTCGATGATCGCCGACAGCGACTCCGGGGCGATCGAGCCGTCCGGCAGCAGCGCCGGCGTCGCCACCGAGTTCGCGGTGGCGAAGACGCCGGGGCCGGGCAGCGGGGAGGGCCGGTCGTGCTCGCCGCGGAAGCGGAGCAGGACCAGTTCCTTCTGCGTGAGCTTGCCGCCCTTGCCGTGCCGGTCGGTGAAGGCCAGCACCATCGCGCCGATGGCGGCGGTGATGAGCAGCGCCGACGTCAGCTCGAAGGGGAAGAGGTAGTCGGTGAAGATCAGCCGGCCCAGGCCCTTGGGTCCGCCGCCCGCCGGCGTGGCCGAGTCGAGCGGGATCGCCGGGGTGACGTTCTCCAGCGCGCGGTAGATGCCGGTGGCCAGCAGCGCGGCCAGCCCGATGCCGAGAACGGTCGCGGCCAGCCGCTGGCCACGCAGGACTTCGACGACCGAGTCGGAGCTCTCCCGGCCGACCAGCATCAGCACGAACAGGAACAGCATCATGATCGCGCCGGTGTAGACGATGATCTGCGTGAAGCCCAGGAACGGGGCCGACTGGATCATGTACAGCGCGCCCAGGCTGAGCATGGTCAGCACCAGCCACAGCGCCGAGTGCACGGCGTTACGGGAGAAGATCATGCCGAGCGCGCCGAGCAGGGAGACCGGGCCGAGGACCCAGAACGCGATGGCCTCGCCGGTGGAGACACCGGCGGAGGCGTTCGGCGCCGCGGCCAGGAGGGCGGTGATCACTTGATCCCCTCCCCGCGCGCCAGTTCGGGGCCGTTCACGTAGTAGTCCTGCTCGTTCTCCCCGAGCCGCATCGGGTGCGGCGGCTGCTCCATGCCGGGCAGCAGCGGGGCGAGCAGGTCCTCCTTCGTGTAGATCAGCCGCTGACGGTCGTCGTCGGCGAGCTCGTAGAAGTTGATCATCGTCAGCGACCGGGTCGGGCACGCCTCGATGCAGAGGCCGCAGCCGATGCAGCGCAGGTAGTTGATCTGGTAGTCCGCGCCGTACCGCTCGCCCGGCGAGAACCGGGCTTCCTCGGTGTTGTCACCGCCTTCGACGAAGATCGCGTCCGCCGGGCACGCCCACGCGCACAGCTCGCAGCCGACGCACTTCTCGAGGCCGTCCGGGTGGCGGTTCAGCTGGTGCCGGCCGTGGTAACGCGGGGCGGCGGGAGCGCCGGCCTCCGGGTACTCCTCGGTGGCGACCTTCTTGAACATCATCCCGAAGGTGACGCCGAAGCCCTTGACGGGATCAAGAAACCCCATCTTGCGCTCCTTCCTTTGCGGTACCGACGACTGCCGGCTTGCGGCGGGCCGCCTTGGCTTCGGCCTTGGCCAAAGCCTTCTGACGCGGGGTGGTCTGCGGGACTTTGAGGTCCAGCGGCGGAACCGGGAAGCCACCGCCGGTGACCGGGACGCTCTCGCTCTCCTCTTCCCGGCCCGCGGCGCGGACGTAGAAGAACAGCGCGACGACGATGAAGATCGCGACCGCGGCGATGATGATGGACGCGGTGTTCCAGGTGATGACCTTCGCGAAGGTCACCATGATGATCCACACCAGGTTCAGCGGGACCAGGACCTTCCAGCCCAGGCGCATGAACTGGTCGTAGCGCAGGCGGGGCAGCGTGCCGCGCAGCCAGATGAACCCGAACAGCAGGACGAACATCTTCGCGAAGAACCACAGCACCGGCCACCAGCCGGTGTTGAGCACGTTGTTCCCGATCAGCGACAGCGGCCACGGGGCCATCCAGCCGCCGAGGAACAGCGTCGTCGCGAACGCCGAGACGATCACCATGTTGACGTACTCGGCGAGGAAGAACATCGCGAACTTCATCGAGCTGTACTCGGTGTGGAAGCCGCCGACCAGCTCCGACTCGGCCTCGGGGAGGTCGAACGGGGCACGGTTGGTCTCGCCGACCATCGAGATCAGGTAGATCACGAAGCTCGGGATCAGGTAAAGGAACCACGCCGGCTGCTGCTTGGCGACGATGTCGGCCAGGTTCAGCGACCCGGCCTGCAGGATCACCGCGACGATCGACAGGCCCATCGCGATTTCGTAGGAGATCACCTGCGCCGCGCTGCGCATGCCGCCGAGCAGCGGGTACGGCGAGCCGGACGACCAGCCGGCGAGCACGATGCCGTAGACGCCGATCGAGGAGCAGGCCAGGATCACCAGCGCGCTGACCGGCAGGTCGAGCAGCTGGAGGACGGTCCGCTCGCCGAAGATCGACACGACCGGGCCGAACGGGATGGCCGACAGCGCGATCAGCGAAGGCACCACGCAGACGACCGGGGCGAGGAAGTACACCTTGCGGTCGGCGGTGTCCGGGATGATCTGTTCCTTGAACGGCAGCTTGATCGCGTCCGCCAGGGACTGCAGGTAGCCGCCGGGGCCGACGCGGTTGGGGCCGGGCCGGTTCTGCATCCGGCCGACCGCCTTGCGCTCCCAGACGATCAGGAAGATCGTCAGGATCGGCCCGATCAGCAGGATGACCACGCACTTGAGCAGGATCAGCCAGAACGGGTCGTCCGCCAGCAGCGCCGCCCGCGTCGCCGCGTCCGGAACACTCCCGACAGCGGTTTCGGTCAGCAGCGGGGTCATTGCCCACCTCCAGCGAGGTTCACGACGGCGCCGTGTCCGGCGCCGAGCGTCTTGGCCACGGCGGAGCCGTCGGAGTTGCCCGGCAGCCACACGACGCCGTCGGGCAGGTCGGCGACCTCGACCGGCAGCGTGATCGCGCCGCGTTCGGTGCTCACCCGCACGGTGACGCCCAGTCCTTCGGCGGTCTTCGCCGACAGCCGCGCGACCGGCGTGCGCTGGGTGCCCTTGAGGTGCGGCTCGCCGTCCTGCAGCGAACCGTTGTCGATCAGCTGGCGCCAGGTCGACAGGATCGCCTGGCCGGCACCCGGCGTCGCGGGCGGCGCGACCTCGGCGGCGACGTGGCTCCAGCGCAGCGCCGAGGCCTGGCCCAGCTTCTCGAAGTCACCGCGCGCGGCGGCCGGCGTCTGTGTGAACAGGTCCACGTCCATCTCGACGGCGAGGGTGTCGAGCACCCGGCAGTCCGGCAGGGTGCCGGTGCCTTCGAGGGTGACGTCGAACGGGCGGGTGCGGCCCTCCCAGTTGAGGTAGCTGCCCGCCTTCTCGTCCGACGCGGCCACCGGGAGCACGACGTCCGCGCGCTCGGTCACCGCGCTGTGCCGCAGTTCGAGGCTGACCACGAACCCGGCGGTGTCCAGTGCGCGCAGCGCGAGAGCCGGGTCCGGCAGGTCGAACGGGTCGACGCCGCCGACGACCAGGCCGCCGAGCTCGCCGGCCGAAGCGGCCAGCAGGATGTCGGTGGTGTCGCGGCCCGGCGTGGCCGGGAGCGGGACGCCCCAGGCGTTTTCGACGGCGACGCGGGCGGCGTCGTCGCCGACCCGGCGGCCGCCGGGCAGCAGCGACGGCACGCAGCCGGTCTCCAGCGCACCCCGGTCGCCGGCGCGGCGCGGGATCCACGCGAGCCGGACGCCGGTGCGCTCGACCAGGTCGTGCAGGGCGGCGAACAGGCCGGGGATCGCGGCGGCGCGCTCGCCGACCAGGACGACGGCGCCTTCGCCGCGCAGGGCCTCGTCGACGTCCGGCGCGTGCTTGGCGATGCCTTCGACGGCCGCGGCTTCCTGGCCGGGGACGCAGGCGAGCAGCTCACCGAACGTCTTGCGCACCGACGACGTCGTCCATTGTCCCAAGTGGACGATCCGGGTCCGGTTCCGGCGGGCCGCCTTGCGCAGCCGCAGGAACACGATCGGGGCCTCGTCCTCGGGTTCGAACGCGACGCACAACACCGTGCGGGCCCGCTCGATCTCGCCGAAGGTGACGCCGGACTCCGGCGTCACGCCCACGACGTGCGAGGTGAGGAACGCGAGTTCCTCGGCCGAGTGCGGGCGGGCGCGGAAGTCGATGTCGTTCGTCCGCAGGGCGACGCGGGCGAACTTCGAGTACGCGTAGGCGTCCTCGACGGTCAGCCGGCCACCGGTCAGGACGCCGACGCCGCCGTTGCCGCGAGCCTCGGTGAGGCCGGCCGCGGCGATGCGCAGCGCGTCGGTCCAGGACGCCTCTTCCAGCTCACCGGTCTCGCGGTTGCGGACCAGCGGACGCCGGATGCGGTCCTCGGCGCCGGTGTAGCGGAAAGCGAAGCGGCCCTTGTCGCAGATCCACTCCTCGTTGACCTCGGGGTCGTCGCCGGCCAGCTTGCGCTGGACCTTGCCGCGCCGGAAGTCGGTGCGCTCGGCGCAGCCGGACGAGCAGTGCTCGCACACGCTGGGCGCGGACACCAGGTCGAACGGGCGGGAGCGGAACCGGTAGGCCGCGCTCGTGAGGGCCCCGACCGGGCAGATCTGGATGACGTTGCCGGAGAAGTAGCTCTGGAACGGCTGGCCGGACGTCGTCCGCGAGGCCAGGTCCAGCACATCCGCCGTCTCCGCGGTGCCGATCTGCTGGTGGGCGCCGCGTTCGAGGAGCTCGATGAACGGGTCGCCGGCGATCTCGCGGGAGAACCGGGTGCAGCGCTGGCAGAGCACGCAGCGCTCGCGGTCGAGCAGCACCTGCGTCGAGATCGGGAGCGGCTTGGGGAACGTCCGCTTGGTGTCGACGAACCGCGACTCCGCGCGGCCGTGGGCCAGCGCCTGGTTCTGCAGCGGGCACTCGCCGCCCTTGTCGCAGATCGGGCAGTCCAGCGGGTGGTTGATGAGCAGCAGCTCCATCACGCCCTGCTGGGCCTTGTCCGCGACCGGCGACGTCAGCTGCGTCTTGACGACCATGCCGTCGGCGACGGTCATCGTGCAGGACGCCTGCGGCTTCGGCATCGGCCGGCCGCCCATCTCGACCTCGACCAGGCACTGGCGGCAGGCGCCCGCCGGGTCGAGGAGCGGGTGGTCGCAGAACCGCGGGATGACCGTGCCGAGGCGCTCGGCCGTGCGGATCAGCAGCTCGCCCTTGGGGGCGATGACCTCTTCGCCGTCGATGACCAGCTTGACGTGGCCTTCGGGGACCGGCGTCTCCTGGGTCTCTGGCTTGTCGGGCGCGATCGTCATGCCTGCGCTCCCACGAGTTCGGGCTTGGTCTGTTCGTGCCGGTTCTTCTCGCACAGCGCGAGGAACTCCTCGCGGAAGTACTTGATGCCGCTCTGGATCGGCGACACCGCGCCGTCCCCGAGGGCGCAGAACGACCGGCCGAGGATGTTGTCGCAGACGTCGAGGAGGGTGTCGATGTCCTCTTCGGTGCCGTGGCCCTCGACCATCCGCTCGAGGATCTGCGCGAGCCAGTACGTGCCTTCGCGGCACGGCGTGCACTTGCCGCAGGACTCGTGCTCGTAGAACTGCGTCCACTTCATCACGGCCCACGGCACCGACACGGTCTCGTTGAAGACCTGGACGGCGGTGGTGCCGAGCATGGAGCCCGCTTCCGCCGCACCCTCGAAGTCCAGGGGAACGTCGAGGTGCTCGGCGGTGAACATCGGGGTGGACGAGCCGCCCGGGGTCCAGAACTTGAGCGGGATGCCGTCCTTCATGCCGCCCGCCATGTCCAGCAGCTCGCGCAGCGTGGTGCCGAGCGGGCACTCGTACTGGCCGGGCTTCTCGACGTGGCCGGAGATCGAGTAGATCTTCGGGCCGGGCGACTTCTCGCGGCCCATCTCGCGGAACCAGCTGGAGCCGCCGTTGACGATGAACGGCGCGCTGGCGATGGTCTCGACGTTGTTGACCGTGGTCGGCGCGGCGTAGAGACCCGCGGCGGCCGGGAACGGCGGCTTGAGCCGCGGCTGGCCACGACGGCCTTCCAGCGAGTCGAGCAGCGCCGTCTCCTCACCGCAGATGTACGCGCCGGCGCCGGCGTGCACGGTGATCTTGAGGTCGAAGCCCGAGCCCAGGATGTTCTCGCCCAGGTAGCCCGCCGCTTCGGCTTCGCGCACGGCCGCGTTGAGGCGGCGGATGCAGTGCAACGCCTCGCCTCGGACGTAGATGAAGCAGTGGTTGGACCGCATCGCGTACGAGGCGATGATGCAGCCCTCGATGAGCGAGTGCGGGTCCGCCATCATCAGCGGGATGTCCTTGCAGGTGCCCGGCTCGCCCTCGTCGGCGTTGATGACCAGGTAGTGCGGCTTGTCGAAGTTCGGCGGCATGAACGACCACTTGATGCCGGCCGGGAAGCCCGCGCCGCCGCGGCCGCGCAGGCCGGAGTCCTTGACCAGCTGGACGAGCTGCTCCGGCGTCCCGGCCAGTGCCTTGCGGACGGCGGTGTAGCCCTCGAGTGCCTCGTACGTCCCGATCTGCCAGGAGTTCGGGGACAGCCAGCGCTTCGTGAGGACCGGAGTGATGGGGTCGGCCATTACTTCTTCTCCACTTCTGGGAGAGGGACGTCCTGCGCGACCGGGGCGACCCAGCCGCGGTCCTGCGCGAGCTTCGCGCCCCGCAGCGTCTCGACGGCCTGCGACGGACCGTCGACGTCCTTGCGGTACTGCCGTTCGTCCTCCGGGAAGAACCCGGCGAGCTGCAGCTCGGCGCCCTTGAAGTTCGTCAGCGGCGCACCGCGCGTCGGGGCCGGCTTCTTGCCCGCCTGCAGCGCGTCGACCAGCGCGACGGCCTTTTCCTCGGTCTGGTTGTCGAAGTACTCGTAGTTGACCTGGATGACCGGCGCGAGGTCGCAGGCCGCGAGGCACTCGGCGTGCTCGAGGGTGATCGAGCCCGGCTCGTTCGGCGTGCCCGCGGTCTCGTTGTGCCCCAGCGGCTCCGCCTCGGAACCGAGGTGCGTCTGGAGCTTCTTGTAGATCGCGTCGCCGCCCATGGCCGCGCACAGCGTGTTGGTGCAGACGCTCACGAGGTGCTCGCCGCACGGCTTGCGCTTGTACATCGTGTAGAACGTCGCGACCGCGCTGACCTCGGCGTCGGACAGGTCGAGCTGCCGCGCGCAGAACGCGATGCCCTCCTGGCTGACGTACCCCTGCACCGACTGCACGAGGTGCAGCATCGGCAGCAGCGCCGAGCGGGACATCGGGTAGCGCGCGATCAGGTCCTGCGCCTTGGCGTGGATGTCCGCGTCGAAGAGGTCTTCCAGTGGCGTCTCGGTGATGATGCCGGCTGCGACATTGGGGTCCGGCGCGATGGCGACGACGTCGGTGTCCGGGCCCGCCGCGGCGTGCGTTGCCGCGGCGTAGTTCGGGCCCGGCTCGGGAACTGCTGTGGTCATCGGTCCACTCCCCCCATGACGGGGTCGATCGAGGCGATGGCGGCGATCACGTCGGCGACCAGGCCGCCCTCGGCCATGGCGGGCATCGACTGCAGGTTCACGAAGCTCGGTTCGCGCACGTGGACCCGCAGCGGCCGGGTGCCGCCGTCGGACACCAGGTGCGCGCTCAGCTCGCCGCGCGGCGACTCGACCGACGTGTAGACCTGGCCCGGCGGAACCTTGAAGCCCTCGGTGACCAGCTTGAAGTGGTGGATCAGGGACTCCATCGACTGGCCCATGATCTTCTTGACGTGCTCGAGCGAGTTGCCCATGCCGTCGCTGCCGATGGACAGCTGCGCGGGCCAGGCGACCTTCTTGTCCTCGACCATGACCGGGCCCGGCTCGAGCTTCTCGAGGCACTGCTCGATGATCTTGAGGCTCTCGTGCATCTCGTGCACCCGGATCAGGTAGCGCGACCAGCAGTCGGCGCCGTTGTCGACCGGGACGTCGAAGTCGAACTCGTCGTAGCAGGAGTACGGCTCGGTCTTGCGCAGGTCCCACGGCAGGCCGGCGCTGCGCAGCACCGGACCGGTGACACCGAGCGCGAGGCACGCGTCGACCGGCAGGTACCCGACACCCTTGAGCCGGTTGCGCCAGATCGGCTGCCCGGTGAAGAGCTTGTCGTACAGCGGAAGGCGTTCCTTCATCGTCTTGAGGAACGCCTTGACGACCTCGACGTAGTCGGCCGGCATGTCCTGCGCGAGGCCGCCGGGGCGGATGAACGCGTGGTTCATCCGCAGGCCGGTCAGGTGCTCCAGCAGGTGCAGCACCTCTTCGCGCTCGCGGAAGCCGAGCGTCATCGCCGTGGTGGCGCCGAGCTCCATGCCGCCGGTGGCGATGTAGACCAGGTGCGAGCCGATCCGGTTGATCTCCAGCAGCATCACGCGCAGCAGCTGCGCGCGGCGCGGGGCCTCGATCTGCAGCAGCTTCTCGACGCCGAGGCAGTAGGCCATCTCCGTCGAAAGCGGGGCCAGGTAGTCCATGCGCGTCACGAAGGTGACGCCCTGGGTCCAGGTCCGGTACTCGCAGTTCTTCTCGATGCCGGTGTGCAGGTAGCCGATGACCGACCGCAGCTGCGTGACGGTCTCGCCCTCCATCTCCAGCACGAGCCGGAGCACGCCGTGCGTGGACGGGTGCTGCGGGCCCATGTTGATGACCATGCGCTCGTCGTGCGCCGCGTCGGCGATGACGTCGTCCCAGTCGCCGCCGGAGACCGAGTAGACGCGGCCTTCGGTGGTGTCGCGGGAGTCGGCGTAGTTGACGTTGTCCGTGCTGTCGCTGCCGGTCTCGGTGGTGCTCGTCCCGGTCGTGACGTCCGACAGGTTCTCGGTGCTGCTCACGAGTACGACCTCCGCTGGTCCGGCGGCGGGATCTCCGCGCCCTTGTATTCGACCGGGATCCCGCCGAGCGGGTAGTCCTTGCGCTGGGGGTGGCCGTCCCAGTCGTCCGGCATCAGGATCCGGGTCAGCGCCGGGTGGCCGTCGAAGACGATCCCGAACATGTCCCAGGCCTCCCGCTCCTGCCAGTCGGCGGTCGGGTAGGTCTCCACCAGCGACGGCACGTGCGCGTCCTCGACGTCGAGGGTGACCTCGAGCCGGATCCGGCGCCGGTAGGTCAGCGACGTGAAGTGGTAGACGGCGTGCAGCCGCTGCGGGACGTCGACGCCGTAGTCCACACCGGACACCGACGACAGCAGCTCGAACCGGAGGCCGCCGTCGTCGCGCAGCGTCTTCGCGATGGCGGGCAGGTGCTCGCGGGCGACGTAGAAGGTGATCTCGCCGCGGTCGACCGTCGTCTGCAGGATCGCCTCGGCGGGGATCTTGCGCTCGGCCAGCGCGGCGTAGAACTCGTCGGCGAACTGGTCGAACCAGCCGCCGTACGGGCGCTCGGCCGGCGCCGGGCTGTACGCCGGGAGCCGGACGCCGCCGTAGCCGGAGGTGTCGCCGCTGCCGTGGACGCCGAACATGCCCTGGCGTTCGCGCCCGGTGACGACCGGTTCGGCCGAGCCGGGGCCCTTCGCCGTCAGGCCGGTTTCGGCGCGTTCGGCGCTCGACTGCTCTTCGCCGGGTTGGGGGTTCTCAGTCATCGCTCTACTTCTTCGCGTACTTGATCGACGACGCGACGAGCTCGGTCCGCGCCCCGCTGGCGGCGCGGATGGCGGCGCGGCGGGCGTTGATCGGCTCGTCCTGGATCTTGGCGTGCAGCTTGAGGATCGCGTCCAGCAGCATCTCCGGCCGCGGCGGGCAGCCGGGCAGGTACATGTCGACCGGCACGATGTGGTCGACGCCCTGGACCACGGCGTAGTTGTTGAACATGCCGCCGGAGGAGGCGCAGACACCCATGGCGAGCACCCACTTGGGCTCCGCCATCTGGTCGTAGATCTGGCGCAGGACCGGGGCCATCTTCTGGGTGACCCGGCCGGCGACGATCATCAGGTCGGCCTGGCGCGGCGTCGCGCTGAAGCGCTCCATGCCGAAGCGGGCGATGTCGTAGCGGGAACCGCCGACGGTCATCATCTCGATCGCGCAGCAGGCGAGCCCGAAGGTGGCCGGCCACATCGAGTTCTTCCGCGACCAGTTGACCAGGCCTTCGAGACTGGCCAGCAGGATGCCGTTGGGGAGTTTCTCTTCGAGGCCCATGGGTCTAGTTCCAATCCAGGCCGCCGCGCCGCCACACGTAGGCGTACGCGAAGCCGACCGTCGCGATGAACAGCAGGATCTCCACCAGGCCGAACGTGCCCAGCGCGTCCGCCTGCACGGCGAACGGGTAGAGGAAGACCATCTCGATGTCGAACAGGATGAACATCATTGCGGTGATGTAGTACGCCACCGGCATCCGCCCGGCGCCGACGAGCGGCTGCGGGGACGGTTCGATGCCGCACTCGTAGGCCTCGAGCTTGGCCTTGTTGTAGCGACTGGGACCCACGAGCGGGCCCAGGAGCACCGACAGCACGGCAAACCCGAGCGCCAGCACGAACAACAGGACCAGGGGCAGGTAGGGCTTCAGGCTCGGGGCCTCTTGAGCCAGCTGCACCGTCTCGGTTCGGGTCAGCAACGTCAGCACGGGTCTTCGCCATCCTTTCCGCGCCGCTGCGGTTTTGCTTGTGGTGGGGAACCGCTTGAGCCTCGTCGGCACCCTAAGGGACCTGGGTCACACCGCCGAGGGTCAGGGTCTCCTTACGGCCCGTGGCTGGACCTCAAGGTGCTTGTGAAATAGTTCACAAGCCACTCGTCGCGGATGTGAAGGGATTCACAAAGCATGGGGGGAGTCTAGGACGCGACTCACACTCTTGTCCCTAGTACCCCGTGTTATGAGGGTCGCCTAACTTTCGGCGCCATCGTTGTCACGGGTCGGCAACACCGCGCGCGCGACCTGCGCGAAGGGCGTTCAAGATCGCGTTCCGGACGGACAAAACGGGCGCTGACCTGTGATCTATCCCACTGGCCGCACGGCCAACTTGCTAGGCCACTCGTGTGTCCGCGCGCAAGGGCGCCAGGTCAGCGGGGGGTGGGGGTGACGCGGGCGAGGGCCGCGATGAGGCGGTCGACGCCGTCGCCGCCCTTGGCGTCGTAGCAGCCGGAGAGGCCCTTGTAGACCAGCGGCAGGAGCTTGTTGATGCGCAGCCCGTACTTGGTGCACGCGTGCATGATCTTCGGCTTGCCGATGATCTTCGCGAAGACGTTTCCCAGCTGGTAGTAGCCGCCCATCAGCTCGCCGACGGCCCGCGGGTACGCCTCCAGCGCCCGCTCCCGCGAAGGCCCTTCACGCCGGGCCAGCGCCTGCACGACGACCTCCGCGGCGATCTGCGCCGACTCCATCGCGGCCGAGATGCCTTCGCCGTTGAACGGGCTGACCATGCCGCCCGCGTCGCCCAGCAGCAGCAGGCCGTCGCGGTAGTGCGGGGTGCGGTTGAAGCCCATCGGGAGACCGGCGCCGCCGACCTTGCCGATCGCGTTCTCCTCGCGGTAGCCCCACTCCTCCGGCGTCCCGTCGAGCCACTGGCGCAGCAGCGCGCGGTAGTCGGTGTTCCGGAACGAGGCCGACGTCGAGAGCATGCCGAGGCCGACGTTCACCGTGCCGTCGCCGAGCGGGAACGCCCAGCCGTAGCCCGGCAGCAGCTTCGGGTCGCGCGGGTCCGAGCGGTCCCACAGCTCGAGGTGGCCCTCGATGAACGGGTCGTCGTGGCGCGGGCTCTTGTAGTACTGGCGCACCGCGACGCCCATCGGGCGCTTCTCGTTCTTCTGGATGCCGACGCTCAGGGCGAGCCGCGCGGAGACGCCGTCGCAGGCCAGGACCAGCGGCGCGGAGTACTTCACCGGCGTCCGCTCCGGGCCGACCTTCGCCTCGACGCCGACCACGCGGCCGCTCGCGTTGGTGATCGCGCCGGTGACGGTGGTGCGCTCGTACAGCCGCGCGCCCGCCTTCACGGCGAGCTTCGCGAGGAGGTCGTCGAAGTCGTGGCGGGTGCGGGAAACGCCGTACGGCGGGTAGCTCGTCAGGTCCGGCCAGTCGAGCTCCAGCGTCAGGTCGCCGGTGAGGATCCGCAGCCCGCGGCTGTGCACCCAGCCCGCGTTCTCGCTCGTGTCGATGCCGAGGTCGATCAGCTGCTTGACGCCGCGCGGGGTCAGGCCGTCACCGCAGACCTTCTCGCGGGGGAACTCGGTCTTCTCCAGCAGCAGCACGTCGACGCCCGCGCGGGCCAGGTAGGTGGCCACGGTGGAACCGGCGGGTCCGGCGCCGACGACGATGACTTCGGCGTCCTGGTCTGCGGTGCGTCGACTCATACGTCGAATCTACAGCGGGGCGAAGCCCCTCCTTTGAGGGTGGCGGCGGGGAGGAAGGCGGGGTTAGGCAGGCTTTCGCGCGCGGTGGATCGCCACGACCCCGAATGTGAGGTTCAACCACTCGACGTCGGTCCAGCCCGCGCTCGCGATGATCTCGCCGAGGGTGCGCTGGTCGGGCCAGGCCAGCATCGATTCGGCCAGGTAGGAGTAGGCCTCGGGATTCGACGACGTCCGCTTGCCGACCCAGGTGAGCAGCTTCAGCATGAACCGCCGGTGGATGAACCGGATCGGGGCGAACGGCGGGGTCGAGACCTCGCAGATCACCAGCCGGCCACCCGGCTTGACCACGCGGGCGATCTCGGTGAGCGCGGCCTTCGTGTCGACGAAGTTGCGCAGCGCCAGGGAGATCGTCACGGCGTCGAAGCTCTCGTCGGCGAACGGGAGGTTCAGCGCGTCCGCGGCCACCATCGGGACCCGGCGGTGCAGCCCGGCCTTCAGCATGCCGAACGAGAAGTCCGCGGCCAGGCACCACGCGCCCCCGCGGGCGTACTCGACGGTGGACACCCCGGTGCCGGCGGCGAGGTCCAGGACCTTTTCGCCGCGGCGGGCGTCGAGGACGCGGGCGGTGGTGGTGCGCCAACGCCGGTCGAAGCCGAAGGTCATGAACGAGTTCGCCCGGTCGTACCCGGACGCGACGCCGTCGAACATTGCCGCGACCTCGTGCGGGTCCTTGTCCAGGCTTGCGCGTGACATGACCTGAATGTAGACAGCCGGGCCCCGGAGGTCGCGGCGAGGTGGACCTGGACCGGCAAACCAGGAGCAAAGCGGTGACAAAGCCACGACAAACCTCACCTCGGCAGTGTCTTCCTCACGGCAGGCGAACAGCCGGCCCACGAGAAAGGCACTACGAGATGAGCTTCGTCAAGAAGGCGGCGGCCGTGGCCGCGCTGACCGGCGCCGTCGTCGGTGGTTCCCTGATCAGCTCGGCGCCCGCGATGGCGGCCACCGACGGCGTGGTGACGATCCAGGGCGCCTGCGGCGACAAGTTCAACCCCTCGGTCGGCGGTGGCGCCGCCGCGTGGACGATCACCTGCACCAGCGGCAAGGTCTCGGTCCAGGGCTGGGTGAAGGACACCGACGCCGACGGCAAGGCCGCCGAGGTCTACGGCACCTGGGAGGACGGCAGCAACTTCGGCACCGTCCGCGCCGGTGGCGAGGGCACGAAGAAGGAGTTCAACAAGACCCACGCCGGCTCGCACGTGTACCTCTACCTGCGCGTCATCTGATCCCCGCCGGACGGGCCCGTGGCCGGCCAGGCCGCGGGCCCGTCCGCCAGGATCCGGCGTTCGAGGTCCCGCAGCGCGCGGCCCGGTTCCAGGCCGAGCTGCCGGACCAGCACCCGGCGGGCGCCGTGGTAGGCGTCGAGCGCCTCCGCCCGCCGCCCGTCGAGCGACAGCGCCACCATCAGCAGGTAGTGCAGCCGTTCGCGCAGCGGATACCGCCGCACCAGGCCGGTCAGCTCGACCACCACCGCCGCGTGCCGCCCGAGGTCCAATTCGGCCTGGTGCAGGTGTTCGAGCAGGACCAGGCGGCGTTCGGTCAGCCGCAGGGCTTCGTCGGCCAGGACCGGGACGTCCAGACCGCCGTACGGCGTGCCGTGCCACAACGCGAGCGCCTCGCGGATCAACGCGGTCCGTTCGGCGGGGCGCGGCTCCCCCGCCACCCGCCCGGCGAGCGCTTCGAAGCGCTCGGCGTCCAGCTCGCCCGGCCGGACGACGATCCGGTAGCCACCGTGCCCGGAGTCCAGCCGCTCGCGGTCGGGCAGCACGGCCCGCAGCTTGTGCACGTGCCAGTGCAGCTTCCGCGCCGCGCGCCGGTCGGGATCGCCGTCCCACAGCGCGTCGGCCAGCACGTCGGCCCGGACGAAGTGGTTGGCGTCGGCCAGGAGCACGCCGAGCAGGACGCGCCGCAGCCGGCCGGGCACGGGGATCGCCCGTGCGCCGGAAACCAGGGTGATCGGACCGAGAACCTCGAACTCCACCGGAAGGTCCCTCCTCGTGTCGAGAAGTTGACCTTGATCGGCCGGTGTACAAATCCCGTACAGGACCGGGCAAACCGGGCTCAGCCGTGCGTGGCGAGCATCCCGGCCACCGCCGCGGGCCAGGTGAACTCTTCGGCACGGGCCCGCGCCGCCGCCCGCCGCTGGTCTTCCGGGCTGTCCAGCAGATCCGTGACGGCGGCCGCGAACGCGGGCGCGTGGTCGTCGACCGCCGCCCCGCAGCCCGGCCGCACGATCTCCCGCAGCGCCGACGACGCCGACACGACCACCGGCGTCCCGGACGCCAGTGCCTCCAGCGCCGCGAGCCCGAACGTCTCGTGCGGGCCGGGGGCGAGCGAGACGTCCGCGCTGGCCAGCAGCCGGGCGACGTCGGCGCGGCCCGGCAGGAAACCCAGGAACGTCACCGGCAGGCCGCGCGCCCGGCGCTCCAGCGCCCGCCGTCGCGGCCCGCACCCGCCACCACCAGCCGCACGCGCGCACCCGACGCCGCCAGCTCGGCGACGGTGTCCACGCTGCGCTCCACGTGCTTCTCCGGCGACAAGCGTCCACAGTGGACCAGCAGGACGTCCGCTCCGCCGGCCAGGCCGGCGCGCCGGCCGTCGTCGCGCATGGCGGGCCGGAACGTCGTGAGGTCGACGCCGAGCGGGACGCGGCGGACGTTCGGCGCCGCGATCCGGTCGAACTCCGCGCGCGCGAACGCCGTCGTGCAAACGACCGTGTCGTAGCTCGCGGCCATCCGCCGGTTCGCGGCGTCGGCGACGCGGCGGGCCACCGGCGCGGGCAGCAGGAACTGCTCCAGCAAGCGGTCGAGGCGCTCGTGGGAGAGGACCGTGCTGGGCACGCCGCGGCGGCTCGCCCAGCCGCCCATCCCCCGCAGCGTCAGCCGGTCGGACACCTCCAGGCGGTCCGGCTCGAGCTTCCGCAGCACCGCGCGGACCCGGTGCGGGTCGACGGCCCGGTAGCCGCCGGTACCCGGGATCCGCGGCGCCCGCAGGGAAAACCGGCGCACGCCGGTCGGCAGGACCTCGTCGGCGTACCGGCGGCCGGGCACCACGAGCGTCACCTCGTGCCCGCTCGCGACGTAGCCGGCGCCGAGGTGGTGCAGTGCGGTGCGCAGCCCGCCCGAGCGCGGCCCGTAGAAGTTCGCGACCTGGACGATGTGCACGTCAGGCCGCGCGGGCGGCCCGGCCCCGCACGGCTTCGTAGTGCCCGACCAGCTCGTGGCAGACGGCGGGCCAGGTGCGGCCCAGCACCACCTTGCGCGCCTTTTCACCGAGCCTCGCGCGCAACGCGGCGTCTCGGAGGGCGTCGACCTTTTCGACGAGTGCCGGGCCGAACCGCTCGCGGTCCGCGGGCAGCAGATACCCGGTGCGGCCGGGCAGCACGAGGTCCTTCGGGCCGCCCGCGTCCGGGGCGAGCACCGGCAGCCCGGAGGCCATCGCTTCCTGCACCGCCTGGCAGAACGTCTCGTGCGGTCCGGTGTGGACGAAGACGTCGAGGCTCGCGTACGCCTTCGAGAGGTCTTCGCCGTACTTCGCGCCGAGGAAAGCCGCGTCCGGCAGCTGTCCCCTGAGGTTTTCGAGTTCGGGCCCGTCGCCGACGACGACCACGCGGATCCCCGGCACCGCGGCCAGCGCGGCCAGCCGGTCGACCTCCTTCTCGGGGGCCAGCCGGCCGACGAACCCGACGAGGAGCTCACCGTCCGGGGCCAGCTCGGCCCGCAGCGCCGGGTCGGCGTGCGCCGGGGAGAACCGGTCGATGTCCACACCGCGGGCCCACCGGTGCACGCGCGGGACGCCGTGCAGCTCCAGCTGCTCGACGGAATCGCTCGACGGGGCGAGGGTCCGGTCGGCGCGCGAGTGCAGCCGCCGCACCCAGCGCCACGCGGCGCGGGCGCCGAGTCCGAAGCCGTAGGCGGCGGCGAACCCGGCGATGTCGGTCTGGTAGACGGCGATCGAAGGGACGCGCAGCCGTCTCGCCGCGGCGAGTCCACGCGCGCCGACCACGAACGGCGACGCCAGGTGCACGACGTCCGGGCCGAACGCGGCCAGCGCGTTCAGCACCGTGCGCGTCGGCAGGCCGATCGGCAGGGAGCTGACCCCGGGGACGTCCAGCGCGGGAATCCGGACCACCGGGGCCCCGCGGTAGGAGTCCGGGCCGGGGCCGGGGGCGATGATCAGCACGTCGTGCGCGCGTTCGCGCAGGTGCTCGACGACCCGCAGGACGGAGTTGGTCACGCCGTTCACCTGGGGCAGGAAACTTTCGGTGACTATGGCGACTCGCACGTCCTGGACGATCGCACCCGAGGCTGGCGCTCGTGTGACACTGCGGCCAACGGTGCCGGAACAGATCGGCTACGACATGTCATCTCAAGGTCGTGTCCTGGAAACCACGGTAAGCCAGGCTAAGCAGGCATGACCCTCTTGTCCTCACGGCCGCCGCGGCCCGTCGAGCCCGGCCTGCTGTCGAGGGCGCTCGAAGTGGCCGGGCGGCTGGCCAACGACGCCACCGACGTGATCACCGCGACCGCCGGCCGCGGCGCCCACCCTTCCACGCTGGACTCGCCGTTCGACTGGGTCACCGACACGGATCGGATCCTGGAGCGCCATACGCGGCGCGTCCTGACGGCGGAGTTCCCGGGCATCCCGGTGGTCGGCCACGAGTTCGGCGCCGACCACGGCGCGGACGTCGCGGAGTACCGCTGGGTGGTCGACTCGGTGGACGGCACGGCGAACTACGTGGCCGGGGTGCCGTGGTGCGCGTACAGCCTGGCGCTGGTGGACGCGGCCGGCCCGGTCGTGGGCGTGGTGGCGGACCCGTACCGGGCCCAGATCTACGCCGCGGCGCGCGGCCGGGGGGCCCGCGCGAACGGCAAGCCGATCAAGCTGGTGGACCGCTGCGTGACGGCGGGGGCGCTCGTGTGCACCGAGCTGGCCCGCAGCGGGCCGTGGCCGGGCATGGGCGGCTTCATCGAGCGAGCGGCGGCGGCCCACGCCGGGGTGCGCGTCCTCGGGTCGGCGGCGTTGTCGATCGCCCAGGTGGCCCTGGGCCACGCGGCGGCGGCGGTGCTGCACAGCTACCACGAGTGGGACGTGGCCGGATCGGTGGCGATGGCCATCGAGGCGGGCGCGGTGGTGCTGGACAAGCACGGCGAGGACACGGCGCTGCCGACGGACGGCTTGCTGGTGGCGGCGCCGGGGGTCGCGGACGAGGTGCTGGGCTGGTGGCAGGAGACGGCGGGCTAATCGAGTTGCGCGCGCTGTGAAGATCGGGACATGCCGACCCTTCGCACCCCGAGGCTCACGCTCGTGCCTCTGCGCGACGAGCACCTCGAGCTGGAGTACGAGCTGGACTCCGACCCGGAGGTGATGCGCTACCTCACCGGACGCGCCGCGACCCGGGCCGAAGTCGAGCGGGCGCACGCGCGGCGGATGGCCACCGAACCCGGGTTCGGCTTCTGGATGGGCTTCGCGCGGGAAGACTTCGTGGGGTGGTGGCTTTTGCGGCCGCCTCATGGCCCGGACCAGCCGGAAGTGGACGGCGAGGCGGAGCTGGGATATCGGCTGCTGCGCCGCCAGTGGCGGCAGGGGTACGCGCGGGAGGGTTCGCTCGAGCTGCTCCGCTACGGCTTCGAGGAGCTGGGGCTCGATCGTATTTTCGCGCAGACCATGGCGGTCAACACGCCCTCGCGGGCGACGATGGTGTCGGCGGGGCTGACGTTCGCCCGGGCGTTCATCTCGGCCGGCGAGTACGACGACCCGATCGAAGGCGCCGAGCAGGGTGAGGTCGAGTACGAGATCTCGCGGCGCCGCTGGCTGGAGACGGCGGGCTAAGCCGCGGCCTCCGCCTTCACGCGCTTGTTCTGCCGCCGGATCCACCACAGCGCCGGACCGGCCACCAGCCACGTGAAGAACACGAAACTCCCCAGCGGCAGCAGCGTCAGCGTCGCCGACCGGCCGGCCACCCGAGCCAGCTCCGGATCGGACGCGTCGTACTCGATGCGGACCAGCTGGCCCGCCGCCAGGCCGTCCGGGTACAGCACGCCGTTCGCCGGGCTGTGGACGATGCCGTCCGGGGTCTCGAAGTGGATGATCGTGCGGTCGAACGCCACCGAATCCACCGTGGCCGTCGCCGTGCCGAGCTGGGCCGAGATCGCGCTGTCGTTGCGGATCGCCGCGAACAGCAGGCACACGCACATCACCGTGAGGAGCGAGGCGACGCCGAGGGTGGTCCACCACCCGACGCGCCTCGCCCGCTCACCTCTCGTGCTCACGCCGCGAGCGTAGCGGTCTTGCTCAGCCCGCGTGTTCGGCGGCGAGGAACCGGTGGTTCGCCTGGATCTGGTCGTACGAGCGCGGCTTGGCCGGAGCCGGAGCAGCCGAGCGGGCGGCCACCGCGGCCGGAGCGGCAGCACCGTTCGGGCCCACCGCCGGCTTGCCCGCCGTGTACAGCCACGTCTGGAACAGGTCGTGCAGGGGCTTGCCCGAGATCTTCTCCGCCAGCGCGATGAACTCCAGGATCCGCCCGTCCTTCCCGCCCTTCTGCGCCTGCCACGCCTTCAAGATGGCGAAGAACGCCTGGTCACCGACGGCCGTCCGCAGCGCCTGCAGCGTCAGCGCACCCCGGTCGTAGACCGCGTTGTCGAACTGGTTGTCCGCGCCCGGGTCGGCCGGGACGAGCTTCCACAGGTCACCGTCGGCCGGGTTCGAGTCGTAGGTGTACTGCGCCAGCTCGGCGACCGTGCCCTCGCCCTCGTGCTCCGACCACAGCCACTCCGCGTAGGACGCGAAGCCCTCGTTCAGCCAGATGTCGCTCCAGCGGCCGAGGGAGACGTTGTCGCCGAACCACTGGTGGGCGTTCTCGTGCGCGATCAGCGTGGTGTTCGAGCCCGCGCGGAAGTTGCGGGCGCCGTACGTCGGACGGGTCTGGTTCTCCAGGGAGAACGTGATCCCGCTGGTCACGACGCCACCCTCGGCCTCGAACGGGTACGGCCCGAACTGCGTCGCCAGGAACTCGTCGATCTCCGGCGTCCGCTCGACGCTGGCCTTCGCCGCGTACAGCGAGTCGCCGAGGTCGGCTCCGTACGCCGTCACGAACGGCTTGCCGTCGGGCGTCGTGGACTCGATGACCTCGTACTTGCCGACGATGAACGACGTCAGGTACGTCGCCTGCGGCTTGGTGCTCCGCCACTGCCAGCGGGTCCAGCCGGCGCGCTGTTTCGTCTTGCGGACCAGGGTGCCGTTGGAGATGGCGGCGTTGTCGTCCGGCGCCTCGATGGAGACGTCGTAGGTCGCCTTGTCGGTCGGGTGGTCGTTGGCCGGGAACCACCACGCCGAGCTCTGCGGCTCGTCGATGCCGAGCGCACCGAAGGAGCCCTTCTTCCACGCGTTGATGCCGTCGACCGTCTCGGTCGACGGCGTGTCCGCGTAGGCGACGACGACCGTCGCGGTCTGGCCCTTGAGCAGCGGCTGCGCCGGCGTGACGACGAGCTCGCCGTTGCCGGTCTGGTTCGTGAACTGCGCCGGCCGGTTGTTCACCCGCACGCTCGACGCCTTCAGCGCGAAGTCCAGGTCGAACCGCGAGAGGTCCTGCGTCGCGGTGAGCAGCAGCGTCGTGGTGCCCGACAGGAGGTCGGTCGCGGGCTGGTAGGTCAGCCGGATGTCGTAGTGCAGCACGTCGGTGCCGCCGTTGCCGGCGTTCGGGTAGTACGGGTCGCCGGCACCGGGGGCGCCGGGCGAGGGCGCCGCGCTCGCGGTGCCGGCGAGCAGCACCGAGACGACGCCCGCCGTGAGCGCACCGAGGCCGGTGCGCGTTCTTGCACGCATTCGAATTCCTCCAGAGGAGTGAGAAAGCAGCGCGCTCGAACGTAGCCAGCCAAGGAGCACCCAGGAACAGCCGAAGGGAGGTTTCTTGCCTGCTGAGATCCCACCCGGAAAGCGGTTGACGTCAGGCCGCGGAAACAGCTGAGGACACCGCCGCGCGCAGGCGGGCGTGCAGGTCGCGGTGCCGGGACCGGTCCACCCGCACCTCGACGACCCGCAATCCCGGGGCGGGCGTCAACGCCGCCCGGAACTCCGTCAGCGTCTCCGCGACGACGTGCGGGACGCGGTAGCCGGCGCACAGCGCGCCCAGGTCGGCGCCGTGCGGGGTGCCGAAGACGCGCTCGAAGCTCGCCGAGTGCTCCGGCGCCCCCTGCTCGAGCAGCGAGAAGATGCCGCCGCCGTCGTCGTTGAGCACGACGATCGTCAGGTCGGGTCGCTGCTCGGCGGGCCCGGTCAGCAAGCCCGACGCGTCGTGCAGGAACGTCAAGTCGCCCAGCAGCGCGTACGACGGTCCCCGGTGCACGTACGCGGCCCCGATGGCCGTCGAGACCGTGCCGTCGATGCCCGCGACGCCGCGGTTGCGGTGCACGAGGACGTCCGGACGCAGCCGGCCGGCCAGTGCGACGTCCCGGGTCGGGTTGGACGAACCCACCACCAGCAGCGAGTCCGGGGGCAGCGCGTCCACCAGCTCGGTGGCCACCCGCAGCCCGCTGGGCCACGGCTCGTCGGCCAGCGTCGCGGCGACGGCGGAGGCGGCCGCGGCGTCGGCCCGGCGCCAGCTGGCCAGCCACTCCGGGTCGGCGGGCTTGGTCGGCTCGTCGAACCACTGCCCGACCTGGCGGACGTTGTGCGCGGGCGCCGGCCAGTCCGAGTCCGGGCGCACCAGCAGCACCTCGACGTCGGCGTCCGAGAGCACCTTCTGGATCTGCCGGAACACCGTCGGACGGCCGAGGCAGAGCACCTGCTCCGGTTTGTGCCTGCTGATGAACTCCTCGACGGCCAGCAGCCACACCCCGGACGAGATCGCCGTGCCGCCGGACAGCCCCAGGCCGCCGGTCTCCGACACGACCGGCCAGCCGTGCTGCTCGGCCCACTCGCTGGCCGCCTGGACGCCGGTGTCGCAGGCGATCACCAGGCCGTGGCGCGCCGAAGGCACCACGAACGACGGGAGCGCGCCGAAGTCCGGCAGCTCGGTCCAGCGGGACCCGTCCGCGCGGCCGTCGAGGGATTCGTACCATTCGCCGTCGTCGTCCAAATCGGGCACGAGCGGCTCGCGGAACGGGATGTTCAGGTGCACCGGCCCGCAGCGCCACTCGCCGTAGGCGGCGTTCCACGCCCGGCAGATCTGGCTGCGCCAGTACGAGTTCTGGCCGGCCCGCCGCTCGGCGACGGCCAGCTCGTCGAAGTAGCGGATCGCGTCGCCGTAGAGCTGGTGCTGGTCGATGACCTGCGACGCCCCCGCGGCCCGCAGCTCGGGCGGCCGGTCGGCGGTCAGCACGATCAGCGGGACACCGGCCCGGTCGGCCTCGAGCACGGCCGGGTGGAAGTTCGCGGCCGCGGTGCCGGACGTGCAGAGCACGGCCACCGGGCGGCCGGTGCGCGCGGCGATGCCGAGGGCGAGGAAGGCGGCCCCGCGCTCGTCGATGCGGACGTGCAGCCGCAGCTTCCCGGCCGCGGCCGCGTCATACAGCGCGATCGACAGCGGCGCGTTGCGGGAACCCGGGCAGAGGACGACGTGCGAAACGGTGTTGCGGACGAGTTCGTCGACGATGACCCTGGCCTGCGCGGTGGATGGGTTCATCTCCGGCAGGCTCCAGACTCATCGAGATCACAAGTGTCCACAGGTCCTATCCTCGCAAACGTGGATGACGCCCGAGTTTCCGAGCTGTTCGATCCGGCCGCGTGGACCGAGGTCGACGGTTTCGCCTTCACCGACATCACCTACCACCGTTCCGCCGAGAACCGCGGTGGCAAACGCGTGGTGCGCATCGCGTTCGACCGTCCGGAGGTTCGCAACGCCTTCCGGCCGCACACCGTCGACGAGCTCTACCGGGCGCTGGATCACGCCCGGATGAGCTCGGACGTCGGCTGCGTCCTGCTCACCGGGAACGGCCCGTCGCCCAAGGACGGCGGGTGGGCGTTCTGCTCCGGTGGTGACCAGCGTATTCGCGGACGCTCCGGGTATCAGTACGCGAGCGGGGAGACCTCCGACACGGTGGACCCCGCACGGGCCGGCCGGCTGCACATCCTCGAGTGCCAGCGGCTGATCCGGTTCATGCCGAAACCGGTGATCGCGGTCGTGCCGGGCTGGGCCGCGGGCGGCGGGCACTCCCTGCACGTGGTGTGCGATCTCACGCTCGCCTCGGCCGAGCACGCGAAGTTCAAGCAGACCGACGCCGACGTCGGCTCGTTCGACGGCGGCTACGGCTCGGCCTACCTGGCGAAGATGGTGGGGCAGAAGTTCGCCAGGGAGATCTTCTTCCTCGGCCGCGAGTACTCCGCCGAGCAGATGCACCACATGGGGGCGGTGAACGCCGTGGTCCCGCACGCCGACCTGGAAAAAGAGGCCTTGACCTGGGCGTGGGAGATCACGCGCAAGTCGCCGACGGCGCAGCGGATGCTGAAGTACGCGTTCAACCTCGCCGACGACGGCCTGGTCGGCCAGCAGCTGTTCGCCGGGGAAACCACCCGGTTGGCCTACATGCAGGACGAGGCCGTCGAAGGCCGTGACGCCTTCCTCCAGAAGCGCGACCCCGACTTCAAGGACGTCCCCTATTACTACTGAGCTGCTCCCGGTCCACCTCGACGGCTCGCCCGAGGCACTCGGCACTCTGAACGGAGCCGTCGCGGACGCGCTGGGCGGCGGCCCGGCGGTCCTGCCGTTCACCGACCCGACTCTGCGCGACGCGATGGCGCCGGCCGAGCCCGCCGAGCCGGGCACCGCCGTGGTCATCGCCACGTCGGGCTCGACGGGCGCCCCCAAGGGCGTGCTGCTCTCGGCCCGCGCGCTGACCGCGTCCGCCGAGGCGACGCACACGCGCCTCGGCGGGCCGGGGCACTGGCTGCTGGCCACCCCGGCGCACTACATCGGCGGCCTCCAGGTGCTGGTCCGGTCGCTGCTGGCCGGGACGACCCCGGTGCTGCTGACCGGCACCGGCTTCCGGCCGGACGACTTCGCGGCCGCGGCGGCCCGGCTGAAGGGCGGCCCGCGGTACACGGCGCTGGTCCCGACCCAGCTGGTCCGGCTGCTCGACGACGGCGGCGCGGGGCTGGCCGCGGCGAAGACGTTCGACGCGATCGTGGTCGGTGCGGCGGCGACCTCGCCGGCCCTGCGGGAACGGGCCGCGGACGCAGGGGTGCGGATCGTGCCCGCGTACGGCATGAGCGAGACGGCCAGCGGCTGCGTCTACGACGGCTTCCCCCTCGACGGCGTCCGCGTCGACCTCTCCGGTGACCGGATCCGGATCGCCGGGGACGTCCTCGCGCACGGCTACCGGCTCCGGCCGGACCTGACGGCCGAGTCGTTCGCGGACGGCTGGTTCACCACGTCCGACCGCGGGGTCCGGCACGCCGACGGCCGCATCGAGGTCCTCGGCCGGGCCGACGACATGATCAACACCGGTGGCGTGAAGGTGTCGGCGAACGCGATCGAGCGGTGTCTCTGCGCCCAGCCCGGGGTGCGGGACGCCTGCGTGGTCGGGGTACCGGACCCGGAGTGGGGCGAGGCCGTGGTGGCCCTGGTCGTCTCGCAGGGTGAGCACGGCGACCTGCGCGCGGCGGTCCGCGCGGAACTGGGCGCGGCGGCGACGCCGAAGCGCATCGAATTCGGCTCCGAGCTGCCGCTGCGCGGGCCGGGGAAGGTCGACCGGGCGGCGGTGCGGACCCGGCTCCGGCCGTAGTCGAGCGGCTGAATGGCGGTACTTCGTTGACACGCACAGGGTGCGCCCGCTTGGCTACTCACCATGACGCGCTGGATTCGCACTGCTCTCGTCGGTACCGCCGTCGCGCTGGGGATCCTCATTCCCGCGGGTACGGCGCTGGCGGACGGTCCCACGGTGGACCCCAACAGCGGGTCGATCGTTTGGCAGCTGCCGACCACAAACTGACTGTGACATCCGGGGCTTCGCCCCGGGCCGGGGGCTCCGCCACCCGGAACCCCCGAAAGACTTCGCGGGTTCCCGCTCGCGGGTGATCACCATGGCGTTGAATGGCGCCATGGCGAGCTTGAGCGAGTGGATCGAAGGGGCCCGGCCGCGGACGCTGCCCAACGCGGTGGCGCCGGTGGTGGCGGGCGTCGGCGCGGCGATCGCGCTGGACGCGTTCTCGTGGTGGCGTTCGGCGCTGGCGCTGCTGGTCTCCCTCTCGCTGATCGTCGGCGTCAACTACGCCAACGACTACTCCGACGGCATCCGCGGCACGGACGAAAACCGCGTCGGCCCGCTCCGGCTGGTCGGCTCCGGCGTCGCCGCCCCGAAGGCCGTGCTCACCGCCGCGCTGATCTCCCTGGGCCTCGCCGGCGTGCTGGGGCTGGTCCTCGTGGCCGTCAGCGGGCACTGGTGGCTGCTGGGGATGGGCGCGCTGTGCATCCTCGGCGCGTGGTTCTACACCGGCGGGAAGAAGCCCTACGGCTACTACGGCTTCGGCGAGATCGCGGTCTTCGTGTTCTTCGGCTTGGCCGGCGTCCTCGGCACGGTGTACGTCCAGGCGGGCCGGGTGAGCTGGCCGGCGCTGGCGTGCGCGGTCGCGGTCGGCTGCTTCTCGACGGCGGTCCTGACGGCCAACAACCTGCGTGACATCCCGACCGACATCGAGGCGGGCAAGCGCACCCTGGCCACCCGCCTGGGCGACAAGGGCACCCGGCGGCTCTACCTGGCGCTGATCACCGTGCCGTACGTGCTCACCCTTGTCCTGGCTGTCGCCGGGTACGGGCTGGTGGCGCTGGCCACGCTGACCATCCCCGCGTTGCTCCCCGCGGTGGGCGCGGTCCACGGCGGCAAGACCGGGCGCGAGCTGATCCCCGCGCTGCGGGACACCGGCTTCACCATGCTGATGTGGGCCGTGGCCACCGCGGTCGGCCTGAACCTCTAGCTCTCCGGGACGAACTTCCCGGTCGTCAGGAACTCCTCGAACAACGCCGTGTGCGGGGCCAGGTCCAAGCCCTGCTGGGCCAGCCACTCGTCGTTGTAGTAGGTGTGCGCGTATCGCTCGCCGCCGTCGCACAGCAGCGTCACGACGCTGCCCGCTTGGCCGTCCTCGACCATCCGGGAAATGAGCCGGAACGCGCCGTAGAGGTTGGTGCCGGTCGAGCCGCCCGCCCAGTGGCCGGTCCGCTCGCGCAGCAGCCGGATCGCCGCCAGCGAGCCCGCGTCGGGGATCTGGAACATCTCGTCGATGACGCCCGGCACGAAGGACGGCTCGCAGCGCGGCCGACCGATGCCCTCGATCCGCGACGGCATGCCGGTGCCGTAGTCCGGTGCCCCGGTCTCCCAGGCGCCGTAGAACGACGAGTTCTCCGGGTCGACGACGCAGACCTTCGTCGTGTGGCGCTTGTAGCGGACGTACCGGCCGAAGGTCGCGCTCGTGCCGCCCGTGCCCGCGCCGACGACGATCCACGCCGGGATCGGGTGGCGTTCCGAGCGCATCTGCGCGAACACCGACTCGGCGATGTTGTTGTTGCCGCGCCAGTCCGTCGCGCGCTCGGCGTAGGTGAACTGGTCGAGGTAGTGCCCGCCGCACTCGGCCGCGAGCCGCTCCGCCTCGGGGTACATCGCCGGGGCCTCGTCGACGAAGTGGCACTCGCCGCCGTAGAACTCGATGAGCGCGACCTTCTCCTTCGACGTGCGCCGCGGCACGACGGTGATGAACCGCAGGCCCAGCATGCGGGCGAAGTAGGCCTCGGACACCGCGGTCGACCCGCTGGAGGCCTCGACGAGCACGGTGTCCGGCCCGATCTGGCCGTTGACCAGCCCGTAGAGGAACAGCGACCGGGCCAGCCGGTGCTTCAGCGAGCCGGTCGGGTGGACCGACTCGTCCTTGAGGTACAGGTCGATGCCCCACTCCGGGGGCAGCGGGAAGACGTGCAGGTGGGTGTCGGCGCTGCGGTTGGCGTCGGCCTCGATGATCCGGACGGCCTCGCGGACCCAGCTGCGGTTGTGCGGGCGGCTCACTCGGGCTGTCCCTCGCCGCGCAGCTGCGCGCGCAGCTCGGCACGGGCGCGGGCTCGCTTTTCGTTGCGCTTCGCCAGCCCGGCGGTCACGCGGGCGTTGAGCGGGCGGAACAGCAGCAGGCCGAGCGGCAGCCCGACGACCAGGCCGATCACCAGGGCGACCAGCAGCGGCACCCCGGTCAGGGACAGCCCCCACGCGATCACCCCGACCAGCACGAACCGCGCCAGCAGGTACAGCGTCAGGTCACGGGGCAGGTGGTCGGCCTTCACGTCGCTCACATCAACGCAGGCTACGCCCCACCTGACCGGTCCTTCTGCAGGCCCGCGTTGTTCGGGCGGCCCTCGAACCGCGTCGAGAGCACCACGGTTGTGTTCGTCCGCCCGACGCCGGGGATGCGGCGCAGCCGGCCCAGCGTGCGTTCCAGCTCGTCGACGGTCGACACGCGCACCTTGACGACGAACGCCTCGTCGCCGGCCACCGCGTAGCAGCTCTCGACCTCGTCGAGCTCGGCGAGCGCGTCGGCGACGTCGTCCTCCGTGGCCGTGTCGGTCGGGTGGATGCTGACGAGGGCGGTGACGCCGAGGCCGACCGAGCTCGGGTCGACGACCGCGTGGTAGCCGGTGATCACGCCGGCCGCCTCCAGCTTGCCCACGCGCTCGTGCACCGATGACGCGGACAGCCCGACGGCTCGTCCGAGATCGGCGTAGGTGGCCCGTCCGTTGATGCGCAACGCTGCGATGATCTTCCGGTCCAACTGATCCACGGGGATCACTCTATGCGGTTGGACAATCCCCCATTGGCACCACGCCCCGCCGCCGGTGGCCACGTCGGGGACGTCTCCGCACGTCAGGTCACCGGACGGTAGTCGCCACGGTGGACAATCTGTCCGTTTTGACCTTTAAGGGCTCTTTACTCGCGGACAACCGTTCGAGTACCCGACGGGTGAAGTGCAACGATTGCCTTGTTGGCTACCCCGGCGCGACGGGCAGAAGGCCCGGACGCCTCCGGTATAGCAGTGAGTTCGTTAAGGAGGCGGAAGATGACCGCGACGATGGGCGGACGCCTGCTCACCCCTGGCGAGGTGGCAGCGCTGTTCCGAGTGGACCCCAAGACGGTGACGCGGTGGGCGACCGCCGGCCGGATCGGCTCGATCCGGACCCCGGGTGGGCACCGGCGGTTCCGGGAGTCCGAGGTGAACGAGCTCCTCGCCGAGCTGACCACCGACGCCAGCGAACCGACGCGCACCGCCTGAACCATCCGGACGCCAGGGCCGTGTCGGGTACGGGAACCACCCCGTCCCGACACGGCCTTCGTGCTTCGGTGACCCGCTTCAGGCCCACCACACGGTCCGAACGGTTAACCTCGGGGGACAGGCAGCCATACGGAAGGATCCGGCATGCTCGCTCTGCTCGCGGCGGTCGGCGCGCTGGTCGTCGCCCTGCTCCTGTGGCGGTCGTTCGCCGGCCAGCGGATCGGGGTGCCCTCGGCTCCACGCCGCGCCCCGCTCGCCCCGGACGACGACCCCGACTTCCTGCGCCAGCTGGCCGAACAGCAGCGCAAACGCCGGGATGAAGACCTTTAGGCAGGCCTTTACCTTCGCCGAACCCGTAACCCGCGTGATCCGGCCCGTCACCGACGTGATTGAAGCCGGAACTCGCGAGTTCCGGCTTCAATCACGCGAGTTCCGGCTCTGATCACGCGGGTTACGGGTCAGCGGTAGCCCTGGGAGAGCGGGGTCGCGAAGCCGTCGGCGACGGTCGCGGCCAGCTCCAGCAGGGCCAGGCGGGTGTCGCCGGAGAGGCGGTCCAGCTCGATTTCGGCGCCCTCTTCCAGGTGCGGGTCGAACGGCACCTTGCAGACCGCCCGGACCTTGGCGCCGAAGTGCGCCGACAGCTTGTCGAGGTCGACCGAGCCGCCCTTGGGCCGGACCGAGTTGATCACCGCCACCGAGCGCTTGACCAGCTCGCCGTAGCCGTGCGCTTCGAGCCAGTCCAGCGTCGCCGAGGCGCTGCGGGCGCCGTCGACCGAGCCGGACGAGACCACGACCAGTGCGTCCGCCACGTCCAGGACGCCCTTCATCGCCGAGTGCATCAGGCCGGTCCCGCAGTCGGTGAGCACGATGTTGTAGAAGTGCTCCAGCAGGTTGACCGTGCGCCGGTAGTCCTCCTCGGAGAACGCCTCGGAGACGGCCGGGTCCTGCTCGCTCGCGAGGATTTCCAGCCGGCTGGCGCCCTGGGACGTGTAGGACCGGACGTCGCTGTAGCGCGTGATGCGAGCCGCGTCGCGCAGGAGGTGGCGGACCGTCGCCGTCGTCTCGAGCGGGAGCTTCTGCGACAGCGTGCCGCGGTCCGGGTTCGCGTCCACGGCCACCACGCGGTCGCCGCGCAGCGAGGCGAACGTCGCCCCGAGCGTCGTCGTCACCGTGGTCTTGCCGACGCCGCCCTTGAGCGACAGCATCGCGATCTTGTAGCAGCCGCGCAGCGGCTGGTTGACGCGGGCGATGAGCTCGCGGCGGCGGGTGTCCGCCGGGCTCTCCCCCGGGTTGACCAGCTTCCCGGTGCCGACGTAGACCGCCTTGCGCCAGCCGGACTGCGGGGGCCGCTTGGTCTGCTTGACCAGGTGCGCGGTCGACAGGTCGTGGCCGTGGCCCGGCTGCGGTTGCGGCGCGGCGTGCCGGCCGCCCTGGGGCTGCGGCAGGCCCGACGGCTGCTGCGGCTGCTGCGGCCCGGGCGGCGGCTGCTGCGGGTACTGGGCGTGGGCCTGGTACGGCTGCGCCGGGTCGCCGTACTGCGGCTGCAGCGGCGGGAGGTTCTGGTCGTAGCCGTAGGGCACCTGGTGCGGCCCCGACACGGCGGGATTGGGCACCTGGTGCGGCCCCGACACCGCCGGGTTGACCGGCGGGGCCACCGCCTGCGTCGGCTGCACGTCGAACGCCCCCGACGTCTCGGGGTGCGGGTGCGAGTCCGTCCGGTCGTCGGCGAACAGGCCCGGCTGTGGCGCGGCAGCGGCCGGTTCAGCCTGTTCGGGGTGGCCTGGAGCCGATTCTTCGCTGGGTCCGGTCACCGGTGAAAACCTCCACGCTCCGCCTGAAACTCCGCCCCCGGTGTCGACGGTAGTCGGCGGACGCGCGGACTGCTCAGCCCACCCCGGCGTAGGAGTGCAGGCCCGCGGTCACGAGGTTCACGAAGAACAGGTTGAAGACGATCGCGGCGAACCCGACGATGTTGATGGCCGCGGCCCGGGCCCCGCGCCAGCCCGCCGTCGCCCGCGAGTGCAGGTAGGCCGCGTAGACCACCCAGGCGATGAAGGCGACGGTCTCCTTGGGGTCCCAGCCCCAGAACCGGCCCCATGCCGACTCGGCCCAGACCGCGCCGCAGAGGACGCCGAAGGTGAACACCGGGAAGGCGAAGATGGTGGTCCGGTAGGCGATCCGGTCGAGGACGTCGGCCGCGGGCAGCTTCGAGGCGAACCGGGCGAACTTGGTTTCATCCTTGTCGAAGGCCGCGCGGAACAGGTACAGCACGCTCGCGACCCCAGGCACCAGGAAGACGCCGGAGCCGATGATGGCCGCCGAGACGTGGATGACCAGCCAGTACGACTGCAGCGCAGGCTGCACCGGCGCGGCGGTCGTGTACAGCAGGGTGCCGTTGATGAACATCAGGATCACGACGGGCAGCAGCAGGAAACCGGTGAGGTGCCGCACCGGGAACTTCCACATCACGATCAGCCAGGTCAGCACCGTGATGAAGGTGACGGCCATGCCGTACTCGTACATGTTGCCCCACGGCGCGCGGTGCACGGCGAGGCCGCGCAGCACGATCGCCGAGAGCTGCAGCAGCGCGCCGAGCACGAGCAGCGACGCGCCCATCCGGCCGATCCGCTCGGGGCGGCCGACCTCACGCTGGGCAGCCGGCACCTCTTCGACCGGTGGCCCGCCGGCGCCGACGAGCTCGCGCGCCCGGAGCTTGGCGCGCTCGGTGGCGAGCCGGCCCTTGGCGCCGAAGCCCTGCTCGATCAGGGTGAACATCAGCGCGACGACGTAGATCGCCGCGGCGGTGGTGTACAGCCAGTCACTGTAGGTCGACAGCGTTTCGTTGATCGGCATGCCTCAGCCCTTCTGCCCACTGATCAGGCGTTCGCTGACCCGGTGGAACTCTTCGCCGTACCCGGCCTGGTCGGTGCGGGCCAGCCCGGCGACCTCGATCACGGTACCCGGGTCGGCGGGAGTTCCCGGCTTCACCCGCACCCACAGCCGACGGCGCTTGACCAGCAGGGACGCGCCCAGGCCGAGGAACATCGCGATGGCGAAGCCGAGCACGAACCCCTGCGTCGGATCGTGCGAAACCTGCAGCGAGACCCACTCGCCGACGCCGTCGAAGCGGACCTTCGTGCCGTCGTCGAGCTTGATCTCCTGGCCGACCTTCAGGTTCTCGCGGGCGACCTTCTTCAGCCTGCCGTCGTCGATGAGCGACTGGTCGACCTCGAACACCGACTGGCCGCGCCCGGCGTCGAGGCCGATGTCGCCGCGCAGGACGTCGACGGCGACGGCCGGGTCGTTCGCCTCGGGAGCCGACGACGTCAGGACGTTGCCGTGCAGGAACGCCGTCGGGGCGAACAGGCCGGTGATGGCCAGCTGCCGGGTCCGCCGCTCTGCCTCGCTGGTCAGGCCGGGCTGGTCGAACTTCGTCGCGCCCTCGGCGAGCATCGTGGTCGGGTCGACCGTGCGCCACTGGGTGTTCTGGGTGCGCTGCGCGCCGTTCGGGAAGGTGACGGTGAACTTCGGCGAGTAGCCGTGGCCGAGCAGGTAGACGCGGTCGCCCGCGGTGCGCAGCGGCGAGTTGACCTCGAGGCCGTACGGGCGCCAGGTGTTCGTGTCGAGGTCCTGGCCGGACTGGTACTCGATGTTCGAGTGGTAGTAGTCGGGCTGGCCGGACTCGGTGTAGCGGGCGGTGAAGTCGTTGACCTTCACGCAGAACGGGTCGAGCCGGGTGCCGTCGACCTTCAGGCCCGCGTTGAAGGAGTCGTAGAGGTTGATGCCGCCGTTGCAGAACGTGCTGCCGTTGGCCTGGACGATGACCTGGCCCTCGTAACCGAAGAGCTTGCCGAGGGCGAAGAAGACGATCAGGCCGAGCATGCTGAAGTGGAAGACGAGGTTGCCGGTCTCGCGCAGGAACCCGCGTTCGGCCGAAATCGTGCGGACGCCGTCGGCTTCCTCGCGCTCGACGCGGCGCCAGCCGGAGAGCTGCTTGTGGACGGCCGCGATCTCGGCGGTGGCATCGGCTTCGCCGCGGCCGAGCCGGTAGTGCGGCATCCGGGCCAGGTTGCGCGGGGTCAGCACCGGCTTGGCGCGCATCGCCCGGACGTACTCGAAGCTCCGCGGCGTCAGGCAGCCGATCAGCGAGATCATCAGCAGCAGGTAGATGGCCGAAAACCAGATGCTGGAGTAGACGTCGTAGAACTCGAGCTTGTCGAGCAGCGTCCCCCACCAGCCGTGGGCGGCGATGTACTCGGCGACCTTGGGCGCGTTGAGCTTCCGCTGCGGCAGGAGCGCGCCCGGCAGGGCGGCCAGGGCGAGCAGGAACAGCAGGACGAGCGCGGTGCGCATGGACGTCAGGCCGCGCCAGGTGTTGCGCAGGAAGGCCAGGACGCGTTTCACCGGCGTGGTGCGCCGGGGGCTCGGCGGGGTCGTCGGCGGGGCCTCGGTCGTCGTCACAGCGGCAGCCTCAGGTCGAGAGCGAGTTCGTTGCGGAGCCAGCCCATCAGGTCGCCCCAGACACCGGTGACCAGCAGGAGGCCGACGATCAGCAGCAGCACGCCGCCGAAGATCTGCACCTGGCGGCCGTGCCGGCGGACCCAGTCGGTGGCGCGCACGGCCCACCGGGCGCCGAGCGCGATGAGCAGGAACGGCAGTCCGAGGCCGAGGCAGTAGACGGCGATCAGCAGGTACCCGCGGGCTTCGGCGCCGCCGGTCGCGCTGGCCAGGGTGGTGACGGCGGACAGCGTCGGGCCGATGCAGGGCGTCCAGCCGAGCCCGAAGATCGCCCCGAGCAGCGGGGCACCCCAGATGCCGCCGCGCGGGACGCGGTGCGAGCGGACCTCGCGCTGCAGGCCGGGGATCCAGCCGAGGAACACCATCGCCATGGCGATGGTCAGCACGCCGCCGAGGCGCTGCAGCAGGTCCTGGTTGAGGGTGAGGGTGGCGGTCAGCCAGACGAGGGTGCCGAACGTGCCGACGAACACGACGGTGAACCCGGCCACGAACAGCAGCGCGGCACCGAGGACGGCCCACCGCCCCTGCTTGCGCTCCTCATCGGCACTGACGGCGGGCGCCTCCGCCCCGACGAGCGCGGCGAGGTAGGCGAGGTACCCCGGCACGAGCGGCACCACGCACGGCGAGGCGAACGAGATCGCCCCGGCCAGCAGCGCGACACCCGCGGCGAGCAGCAGCGGCCCGGAGATCGCCAGCTCGGTCACGGAGTTCACCCCGTTGAGGGTAGGCAGTGAGGTCGCGGTGAGAACGCCGGGGCCGCTTCACAGGACCTCGGTCACAGCAGTTCAGGACCTTGGTCCCGGGGGTTTCGGCGGTTTCGGCCCGCGCGGCCGGTTCCCGGGGCACGGTTCCCTGGGGCACGGTTCAGTCCACAGCACGGCCGGGTTGTGGATGACTCCGCTTTCCGACCGGCGAATTCGGGGTTCTGTCGGCGCCCGCCGATAGACTGGACCAGGGAGGTCCCCCAAGGGAAGGGCGGGCGCCGCGCCCGAGCCGAGCCCCACCGCGGGCGGAAACCCCCGATCAAGCTTCCGCGGTCAGCCGCTGGGCCACCGGGAGCAGGTCCTGGGCCAGCACCTGCCGCAGGAACACCGCCGCCACCCGGTGCTGCTTGTCCAGCACGATCGTCGACGGGATGATGTTGCGCGGGTAGCCGCTCAGCTTGAGCAGCACGCGGCCGTCCGGGTCGTAGATCGACGGGTACGTCAGCTGCCGGTCCCGCACGAAGTCCTGGGCCACCTCGCGCGCCGGGTCGCGGACGTCGATGCCCACCACCTGGACGCCCTGCTTCGCCAGCGACTCCATCTCGGGCGCCTCCGTGCGGCACGGCCCGCACCACTGGCCCCACAGGTTCAGGACGACGACCTTGCCCGCGTAGTCCGCCAGCGACAGCTGCTTGCCCTCGTTCATCAGGTCTTCACCGGCCAGCACCGGGACCGTCTGGCGCTCGGCGGCGTCGTAGGCGATGTCGACCTTGCCGCCTGGGGAGACGAAGCTGAAGCTGCTCCCCTGCACCACCGCGTCCTTGCCCGCGCTGCACCCGGCCAGCGCCAACACCGCGACCACCGCCCAGAAGAGCTTCATGCCCCCGTCACCTTCGGGTCGGTCGCGCCCGCGGGCTCGCTGTAGACGATCTCGCGCAGCTCGTCACCGTCGAAGACCAGGCTGGTCAGCGACGCCAGCGAGCACTGG
Source organism: Amycolatopsis sp. NPDC058278 (assembly GCF_042881395.1). NCBI lineage: Bacteria > Bacillati > Actinomycetota > Actinomycetes > Pseudonocardiales > Pseudonocardiaceae > Amycolatopsis > Amycolatopsis sp. NPDC058278. The sequence goes on from NZ_JBHVXZ010000007.1 coordinate 68,749, forward strand.
CGGCGCCGCGGGTCGTGCCACAGGCGCTTGCCCTCGAGGAACCGCCGCAGCGTCCAGATCGGCAGCTGGTGCGACACGCAGAGAGCTTCGTGACCGGCCGCCGCCTCGCGCGCCCGGTGGACCGCACCGAGCATCCGGTGCGCGATCTCGAGGTAGGGCTCGCCCCACGACGGCTTGAACGGGTTGACCAGCTTCGGCCAGTGCTTCGGCTCGCGCAGCGCGCCGTCGCCGACCGCCACGTGCAGGCCCTCGAACTGGTTGCCCGCCTCGATCAGGCCCTCGTCGGTCGCGATGTCGAGCCGGTGCGCGGCGGCGATCGGGGCCGCCGTCTCCTGCGCCCGCTGCAGCGGCGACGCGACGACGTGCACCAGGTCGTGACCGGCGACGGCCTCGGCGACCGTGAGCGCCTGACGCTGCCCGCGCTCGGAGAGCCGGTAGCCCTCGAGACGGCCGTACAGGATCTTCTCGGGGTTGTGCACTTCGCCGTGACGCAGCATGTGGACGACGGTGGTCACTGGACAGCCCCGGCCGCCGCGCGCGCCGCCGCGGGCAAAGCCGCTTCGATCACGGAGAACGCTTCGTCGTCCATGGCCGCGTTGACGAACCACGCCTCGTACGCGCTCGGAGGCGCGTACACGCCTCCGTCGAGCAACGCGTGGAAGAACGGCGGGAAGCGCCACGTCTCGGACGCCTGCGCGCCGGCGTAGTCGCGGACCGGCGTCTCCCCGAAGAACACGCTCACCAGGTTGCCCGCGTACTGGACGTTGTGCGCGACCCCGGCCTCGATGAGGGCGGCGTGGAAGAGGTTGCCGAGGCGCTTCGCGTTGGCGTCGAGAGCCGCGTACACGGCGTGGTCGGCCGCGCGCAGCGTCGCGAGGCCGGCGGCCACCGCGACGGGGTTCCCGGAGAGCGTCCCGGCCTGGTAGACCGGGCCGCCCGGGGCGAGCTTGGCCATCACGTCGGCGCGGCCCCCGAAGGCCGCCGCCGGCAGCCCGCCGGACATCACCTTGCCGAACGTGTAGAGGTCGCCGGCCACGCCTTCGAGGCCGAACCAGCCCGCGTGCGAGACGCGGAACCCGGTCATCACCTCATCCATGATCAGCAGCGCGCCGTGCTCGTGGGCCAGGTCGCGCAGCCCCTCGTTGAAGCCGGGGTCCGGCGCGACCGCGCCCATGTTCCCGGCCGCCGCCTCGGTGATCACCGCGGCGATCTCCCCCGGGTTGTCCACAAAGGATTTCCGGACCGCGTCGAGGTCGTTGTAGGGCAGCACCAGCGTGTCCGCGGCCTGTGCCCCGGTGACACCCGGCGAGGTGGGCAGCCCGAGCGTCGCGACGCCGGAGCCGGCCTGCGCGAGCAGCGCGTCGACGTGACCGTGGTAACAGCCGGCGAACTTCACGATCTTCGACCGGCCGGTGAAGCCCCTGGCCAGCCGGATCGCGCTCATCGTGGCTTCGGTGCCGGAGTTGACCAGGCGGACCTGCTCGACGGGCCCGACGCGGTTGATGATCTCCTCGGCCAGCTCGACCTCGCCGATCGTCGGCGTGCCGAACGAGAGCCCGGACGTCGCCGCCGTGCGCGCCGCCTCGACGACCGCCGGGTGCGCGTGGCCCAGGATCATCGGGCCCCAGGACGACACCAGGTCGACGTAGCGGTTGCCGTCGGCGTCCCACAGGTGCGGGCCCTCGCCGCGGACCATGAACCGCGGGGTGCCGCCGACCGAGTTGAACGCCCGGACGGGCGAATTCACCCCGCCCGGGATGGCCGTCTTCGCGCGTTCGAACCATGCCTTGGACTGCTCGGTTCCAGTGCTCACCCTCCCATCCTCGCAAACCCGCTTAAGATGGCGGGCAGCCGCCCGGGAGGGGAACAGCCGGTGACCGAACGCGCCCCGCACCGCAACCAGTGGCTCATGCTGGCCGGGTTCCTGGGCGTCGTCGCCGTGGTGGCCGTGGTCGGCGGCCTGGCCGCGACGTCGGCGAGGGAGGTCTACGCGCGGCTCGAGCAGCCGGCGTGGGCGCCGCCCGCGACCCTGTTCGGTCCGGTGTGGACGGTGCTGTACATCACCATCGCGGTGGCGGGCTGGCTGTACTGGCGGACGGACGGCGAGACGCGCGGGTTCGCCGCGTACGGCATCGGCCTGCTGTTCAACCTGCTCTGGACCCCGCTGTTCTTCGAGGGCGGCGCGGCCGGGCTCGCCCTGGCCGACATCGTGCTGCTGGACGTCGTCGTGGTGGTGACGATCGTCCTGTTCGGCCGCCGGTCGAAGGCCGCCGCCGCGCTTCTGGTGCCCTACCTCGCGTGGATCCTCTACGCGACGGCGCTCAACACCGCGGTCCTCGTCCTGAACTAGCGCGCGGCCTCCTGGGTGATGGCCTGCGCGGTCACCGTGCCGTCGCTGCCCGCCTGGCCCTGGACGACGACCGTCGCGCCCGGCTTGAGGTCCGACAGCTTGCCCTGCTGGGTCACCCCGACCGTGGTCGAGTCCGATGTGGACACCTTGACGTCGGCGCCCTGCGCGGTCTTGACGTAGACGGTGGTGCCGTCGACGTGGTCGACCGTGCCCGTGGTGCCGCGGCCGCCGCGGAACCCGCCGCCCTGCTGGCCGGTGCCGCCGGGCTGGCCGGTCCCGCCCTGGGCGCGGGCCTGGCTGCCCCCGGCGGTGCCGCCGGGGCGCGTGGGCGTGGCGGAGCCGAACGCCGCGTGCGTCCAGGCGCCGCCGCCGAACGCGATCGCGAACACGACGAGCCCGGCGAGCACCAGCGTCGTGCGGGAAAACGGCTTCGCGGCCCGGCGCATTTCGGCGTTGAGGTCACCGTCGACCGCCGGGCTGGCGACGATCTGCTCCGCGGTCGGCTCGACGGCGGGCAGGATCGCCGTCGGCTCGTCACCCGGGACGGGCGGCGTCTGGGTGGAGGAAGACATGCGGGAACTCCTTATTCGTGACGCAACGCATCGATGGGCCGGAGCTTGGCGGCCCGGTTCGCCGGGAAGCTGCCGAAGAACAGCCCGATCAGGGCGGATACCGCGAAAGCGAGCAGGATCGACGAGGGCACCACGACGGGTTTGATCCCGGAGATGGTGAACCGGCTGCCGATCACCCCGATCGCGACGCCGAGCAGCCCGCCGAACAGGCTGAGCATGGTCGCTTCGGCGAGGAACTGGCCGAGGATGGCCGACCGCGGAGCGCCGATGGCCTTGCGGATGCCGATCTCGCGGATCCGCTCGGTCACCGTGACGAGCATGATGTTGGTGACGCCGATGCCGCCGACGAGCAGCGAGATCGCCGCGACGGCCGCCAGCAGCACGGTGAACGTCTCGGTCGCCGACGTCCGGGTCGCGAGCAGCTGCTCGGAGTTCTGGATCTGGTAATCCGGGGTGCCGCCGAGCCGGATGCCGTGGCGGGCGTTGAGAATCGCGGTGATCTCGGACTGGGCCAGCGAGACGGAGTCGGCGCTGGTGGCCTGGACGGCGATCTGGCTGAGGCTGCCGTAGCCGGCGAGGGAGTTCTGGACCGCCGAAATCGGCGCGATGGCGACGTCGTCGGCGTTCTGCAGGCCGGTGCTGCCCTTGGTCTGCAGGACGCCGATCACGGTGAACTGGATGCTGTTGAGCAGCACGTTCTTGCCGACCGGGTCGGCGGTCCCGAAGATCGACTCCGCGGTCGTCGGGCCGAGCACGACGACCTTCCGCGCGGCCGTGACGTCTTCGGCGGTGAACAGCTGCCCCTGGGCGAGTTCGCGGTTGGTCGTCGTGAAGTACGCCGGTTCGGTGCCGGCGACGCTGGAGATGTCGTAGGACGTCTGCCCGTAGGTCGCCGTCGCCGTCGTGTTGACCACCGGTGACGCGGCCTTGACGTCCGGCGCGCCGACGGGGTCGACGAGCGCGTGGGCGTCCTGCACCGTCAGCGGCCGCGCCGACGCGCCCTGCCCGCCGCCGCGCGCCGGCGAGACGTTGACGACGTTGGTGCCGAGGCCCTGGATGCTGGCGGCGATGGCCGCCGACGCGCCGTTGCCGACCGCGACCAGCAGGATCACCGCGGCGACGCCGATCGTGATGCCGAGGGTCGTCAGCGCCGAGCGCAGCTTGTTCGCGGTGAGCCCGCGCACGGCGAACCGCAGGATTTCGAGGAGGTTCACCGGACCGCTCCGACCGTGCGCGTCACTTCGTCCGACACGATGAGCCCGTCGTCGACGCGGACGACGCGGTGCGCGTGCTCGGCGACCTCGTCCTCGTGGGTGATGACGACGATGGTGCGGCCGAGGGAGTTGAGCCGGTCGAACACGCCGAGGACGTCCTCGGTGCTGCGCCGGTCGAGGTTGCCGGTCGGTTCGTCGGCCAGCAGCATCGCCGGGCCGGTGACCAGCGCCCGCGCCACCGCGACCCGCTGGATCTGCCCGCCGGAGAGCTCGCTCGGGAGGTGCTTGGCCCGGTCGGACAGCCCGACCATGTCGAGCGCCGCGAGCGCCCGGCGGCGGCGCTCGGACCGCTTCAGTCCGCTGTAGACCAACGGAAGCTCCACATTGGACAAAGCCGACGTCCGGGGCACCAGGTTGAAGGACTGGAAGATGAACCCGATCTTCCGGTTGCGCAGCAACGCCAGCTGCCGTTCGTTCAGCTTTCCGACACCGAAGCCGTCCAGGAGGTACCGGCCGGACGTCGGCACGTCCAGGCAGCCCAGCATGTTCAGCAGCGTGGACTTCCCCGAGCCGGACGCGCCCATGATCGCGACGTACTCGCCGGGCCACACCGTGAGGTCGACGCCGCGCAGCGCGTGCACCGCCGTCTCGCCGGCCCCGTAGGTCTTGCGCAGTCCGGAGACCGCGATCACCGGGTTCATCCGCGTCCGCCGAAGCCGCCGCCGGCGCCGGTGCCGCGCTGGCCGCCGCCCGGGAACCCACCGGTCCCGCCGCCGGGGAAGCCGCCGGTGCCCCCGGTGCCGCCCGTCCGGCCGGTTCCGCCGGTCGAACCGGTCGAGGCCGTCCCGGTGAGCACGACGTTCTCGCCCTCGGTGACCCCGGAGGTGATCTGGACCGTCGACTCGCCGCGCAGCCCGACCTGCACCTGGCGGGTGACGTTCTGCCCGTTTTCCTGCACGGTGACGAGGTTGGTGCTGCCGACCGTCTGCACCGCCGCGGCCGGCACGCTCAGCGCGTCGTCCGCCTCGGCGACGGTGATCACGACGCTCGCCGACTGGCCGGGCCGCAGCCCGTCCGGCGGGCTGGTCAGGGCCAGCTGCGCGCCGTAGGAGACGACGCTGCCGCTGGTGGTCGGGGTCAGGTTGACGCTCGACACGGTGGCCTGGACCGGCTTGTCCGGCAGCGCGTTGAGCGTCACGGTGGCCTTCTGCCCCGCCTTGACCTTGCTGACGTCGATCTCCGCGACCGAGGTGTTGACGACCAGGCCGGTCAGGTTCGTGATGGTGATGAACCCCGAGCTGCTGCTACTGCTGCTCGACGCGGCGGAGCTGGAGTTCGACGACGAACCCTGGCCGCCTTGGCCGCTGCCGCTGCTCGACGACTGGCTCGTGGCCGAGGAACCGCTGGTGGACTGCTGCCCGACCGCGCCGTTGACCGCGGTGACCGTGCCGGCGCCGGGCGCGTAGAGCGTCGTGTTGTCGAGCGCCTGCTGCGCGGTCTGGACGTCGAGCTGGGCCTGGTCGAGTTTCGCCTGCGCCGAGGTGACGTTGTTGGCCGCGGTCTGGGCGCTGTTCTGGCTGTTCTGGTTGTTCTGCCCGGTGGCCGGGGTGGTTTCGGCCGTCTCGGCGGTGTCGAGGTTGTTCTGGGCGACGGCGAGGTTCGCCTTCGCGACTTGAAGCTGCTTCGCCGCCTGGGTGCTGTCGACGGTGGCGAGCTTCTGCCCGGCGCTGACGACGTCACCGACCTTGACGTCGATCGAGGTGACCTTGCCGGCCGTCGCGAAGTTCGCCGCGCCGGTGTAGCTGCTGGCGAGGGTCCCGGCGGCGGAGACGGTCTCGGTGACCGTCGCCCGGCGGACCGGGGTGCTGCGCGACTGGGCCTGCGCCGAGCTCGGTTCGGGGCTGAATGCCTGGTATATCCCGAATCCCGCCCCGGCCAGCAGTACTACCAGAGCTCCGTTGATCACCCATGCCTTCGAGGCACGCACGCGCGTCATGCGGCAACCTTGGTGCCGCTGCTTAGCAATGGACTGTTGGTTACCTGTGCGCGAGCTGTGTATCAGGCCTTCGTCTTGGCGCTGCGCGCACGGATGGCGAGCGACAGCTGACGCACCGCGTCGACCAGCAGCAACGCGGCCACGGTCCCGAGCCCGATGGCGGCGGCGAGCAGCCCGCCGAAGTACCGGTGCGACTCGAGCACCGCCCCGTCGTCGGTCCGGGTGACGACGGTGGCGACGCTGCTGTGCCAGCACGAGTAGGCGGCCCAGCCGGCGGCAACAGCGAGCACGACCTCCACGGCGGCGACGAGCGTCCGCCACGGCTTGTGCAGCCGCGCACGCGGGCCGGGTTCTTCCGGCGGCCAGAGCTCGGCCCCGGTGGGCTGCGGAAGGTCGATCACACCGGAGATTTTCTCATGCTTCACGCGGCGTCGCCCGGACGAGCCGGTCCAGCGCGTCCTGAAGGGCCTCGACGTCCTTCGCCCACGCCAGCACCACCGTGCCGTCGGCCAGCTCCACCGGCAGCGAATCGTACTTCCGCGGCACCGACCAGCCGCCGCCCAGCACCCGCGCGCCGACCGGCGTCCCGACGTCGGTGACCGAAACCAGCTGCGCGGCCGGCACCTTCTCCCGGCCCTGCCGCAGCTGCTCGGTCGTCACCTCCAGGGACAGGAACCGGCGGCGCGCGTACACCCACGGCATCGTGATGACGCACAGCGCGAAGCCGACCATCAGCCAGCCCACCACGTGCACCGGGCCGCCGGTGGCGAGCTCCGCCAGCGCGCCGACCAGGGCGAACACCGGGCCCCACCCGATCGCCGCCCAGCTCACGCCGGACTCGGCGTAGAGCCGGTCGCTCACAGCTTCTTGCCGACCTTGGGGAAGTAGCCGCTGACCGAAGGCAGGTACAGCAGCACCAGCGCGATCACGAACAGCAGCACCGCGACCAGCGTCAGGTAGGTGAGCACCGGCGCGAAGGTGAAGATCAGCAGCACCATCACGATCGGCAGCACGGTCAGCACCGTCCGGGCCGAGCGGGTGCCTTCGCGAGCCTTGTACGCGAAGAGCAGGAACAACAGGGTGAACACGGCCGACCCGACGAGGAGGAACCACAGCATCGCCGTGACGCCGTCCGCGATCATCTGCGGGGTGATCTTCGGGTCCTTGGTGCCCTCGACGTACCGGCTGATGACCGCGGACTTGCCCGCCATCAGCTGGACGTACCCGAGGATCAGCACGACACCGCCGGCCAGCCAGAGCCAGAACGACACGGCCACCGGGCGCGGCGGTGCCGCCTTCGGGGCCCGCTCGCCGGGGAGCACCGGGTCGGGCGAGCGGCCGAGTTTGCGCCGTTCGTCGTCGGTCAGACCCGTGAGGTCCTCTTTGTCTTCCACGCGTGGACTCTAACGGGTCAGTGAGGCTTATTCAGCCGTCGGCCGCCACATGCCTTTTTGCCCTCATGACCCGGATGCGGGCGGGGCGTGGCGGCCTGACCAGAATAAGCCTCAGTCCAGCCAGGCAGCGGCCTCCGCGGCCCAGTAGCTCAGGATCAGGTCGGCGCCCGCGCGGCGGATCGACGTCAGCACCTCGAGGACCGTCCGCTCGCGGTCCAGCCAGCCGTTCGCCGCCGCGGCCTCGACCATCGCGTACTCGCCGGAGATGTTGTACGCCGCCACCGGGACCGGGGAGATGTCCGCGGCCGCCTTGATGACGTCCAGGTAGGCCAGCGCGGGCTTGACCATCACCATGTCCGCGCCCTCGGCGAGGTCCAGCTCGATCTCGCGCAGCGCCTCGCGGCCGTTGCCCGGGTCCTGCTGGTAGGTCTTGCGGTCGCCCTTGAGCTGCGAGTCGACGGCCTCCCGGAAGGGGCCGTAGAACGCGCTGGCGTACTTCGCGGAGTACGCGAGGATCGCCGCTTCCTTGTGCCCGACCTCGTCGAGCGCCCGGCGGATGACGCCGATCTGGCCGTCCATCATCCCGGACGGCCCCAGCACGTGCGCCCCGGCTTCGACCTGCGCGATCGCCATCTGGGCGTAGATCCGCAGGGTGGCGTCGTTGTCGACCCCGCCGTCGGCGTCCAGGACGCCGCAGTGACCGTGGTCGGTGAACTCGTCGAGGCAGGTGTCGGCCATCAGCACGGTGGCGTCGCCCAGCTCTTGGCGCAGGTCGCGCAGGGCGACGTTGAGGATGCCCTTTTCGTCGACCGCGCCGGAGCCCTCGGCGTCGCGCGTGGCCGGGATGCCGAACAGCATGAGGCCGCCGACGCCGGCGTTGACCGCGTCGACGGCGGCCTTCCGCAGCGTGTCGCGGGTGTGCTGGACGACGCCGGGCATGCTCGAGATCGGCCGCGGCGCGTCGATCCCTTCGGCGACGAACATCGGGAGGATCAGCTGGCGTGGCCGCAGCGTCGTTTCGCCCACCAGCCTGCGCATGGCCGGGGTGGTGCGAAGCCTGCGGGGACGATGCTCGGGGAACACCCTTACCAAGCTACTCCCGCGGCTTTTGCCGGAGTTCCGCAAGGGTGCGCTTGACGCCGCTCTCGCGGAACCGCTTCGGTGCGGAAGGTGTACGTCGAACGCCTCCCCGTGCCCGCGCTGGCCGGTGTCGTGCGGACGGTCTGGGTCCAGCGGACCGGCGACGCACCGTACGTCCAGCGCCACCTGCCGACCGGCGGCGTCGAGCTCCACTTCCCGGTCGGTGGCCGGCCCCGGCTGCTCGGCCCGCTGACCGCGGCCCGGCTGGAGCTCCTCCCGGCCCGGACCGCCCTCGTCGGCGTGCGGTACCGGCCCGGTGCCGCGCCGCCGCTCCCGGTGCCCCTCGATGACCTGGTCGACCGGCACGTCGACCTGGCGGACCTGTGGGGCAGCCGGGCCGAGCGCCTCGCGGAGGCGTGCGCCGGAAGCCCCGGACGCGCCCTCGCGGTCCTGCAGGCACGGCTGCCGCGCCGGGCGGTGGACCCGCTGGTGACCGAGGCCGTGCGGTTGCTGATGCCTCCAGCGGACGCTGCGGTTCCAGGGCTTCCTGGCGCTGGCCCAGGCGGGCGCCGGCAGCCCGGCCGGGCTCGCCGCCGACGCCGGGTACGCCGACCAGGCCCACCTGAGCCGGGAGTGCCTGCGCCTGACCGGGCTCACCCCGCGGGCGCTGCTCGGCGGAAGCGTCGAGAAGTGCGCCTGCGGCCACGACCACTCGGCGTCCTACCTGCCGTTCCTGCGCGATTCGTTCAAGAACCCGCCGCCGGCCGTCCCTAGCCTGACGCGATGATCCTCGTCACCGGCGGGCTCGGCATGATCGGCGCCCACACCGCCCGCGCGCTCCTCGGCCTCGGCCACGCCCGCCTGGATGCCTCGGCACCGGCGGCCGGCGACCGGACCGGCGGCTGACCGGACGTGACGGCCCACCGGCGCGGCGAAGTCCCCTCGTTCCTGGCCGGCCGGGTCACGGTCGAACAACTCGACGTCACCGACCGCGACGCGTTCCTGGCCCTCGGCGAGCGCCACGCCATCAGCGACATCGTGCACCTGGCGGGCAGCATCCCCGGCGAGAACCCGGTGGACTTCTTCCGCACGGACACGGCGGGTCTGCTCAACGCCCTCGACGCGGCCCGCACCTGGGGTGTCCGCCGGTTCGGGACGATCTGGGGCCCCCTGGTCGACCCGGACTCGCCGATCCCGCGGCTGGTCAACGCGGCATCGCCGCCGCCCGGGTTGCACGCCGGCGACGGCGGGGACGTCTGCTACGCGCCGGACGCGGGCCGGGCGATCGCACTCCTGACCACGGCCTCGAAGCTGAACCACGACACGTACAACGTCTCGAGCGGCCGCCCGTTCACCTACGGCGAGTTCGCGGAGGCCCTGAAGGCGGACCTTCCGCCGGGACGCGCCAACGGCCCGGGCGAGGACCCGTACCTGGACATCTCCCGGCTCACCGGGGACACCGGCTTCAAGCCCCAGTTCGACGTCGCGGCTTCGGTGGCCGACTACCTGAAGTGGCGTACGGACAACGCCCGCTGAAACGAGCGAAGGCCGCCCCGGCGAACCGGGGCGGCCTTCGTCGTGACGAACCTCAGGAGCGGCGGGCCCGCTTCGCCTTCCGCGGCGGCGGCAGCGCACCCTCGGCGCGAAGCCGCGCGGCGTGCTCGGCCAGCGCGTCCACCAGGTGCGGAACGTCCGCCTTCTCCGGCTGGACGTCGACCCGGAGCCCGAACTCCACCGCGGTCTCGGCGGTCTTCGGGCCGATGCACGCGACCAGCGTGCGGGTGTGCGGCTTGCCGGCGATGCCGACCAGGTTCCGCACGGTCGAGGACGAGGTGAAGCAGACCGCGTCGAAACCGCCGGTCTTGATCATCTCGCGGGTCTCGGCGGGCGGCGGGGCGGCCCGGACGGTCCGGTAGGCCGTCACGTCGTCGATCTCCCAGCCGCGCTCGCGCAGGCCCGCCGACAGCGTCTCGGTGGCGATGTCGGCCCGCGGCAGCAGCACCCGGTCGACCGGATCCAGCACGTCGTCGTACGGCGGGAACTCGGCCAGCAGGCCTTCGGACGACTGCTCGCCCGAGGGGATCAGCTCCGGGATGATGCCGAACGAGCGCACCTTCGCCGCGGTCGATTCACCCACACAGGCGATCTTCACGCCGGAGAACGCACGGGCGTCCAGGCCGAACTCCTCGAACTTCTCCCACACCGCGCGCACCGCGTTGGTGGAGGTGAAGACGATCCACTGGTAGCGGCCGTCGACCAGGCCCTTGACCGAACGCTCCATCTGGGCCGGGCTGCGGGGCGGCTCGACCGAGATGGTCGGCACCTCGTGCGACGTCGCGCCGTGGCCGCGCAGGCGCTCGGCCATCTCGCCGGCCTGCTCCTTGGTGCGCGGCACCAGCACCTTCCAGCCGTACAGCGCGCGCGACTCCCACCACGACAGCTTCGAGCGCTGCCCGGCGGCCTGGCCGATCGTGACGATCAGCGGCCCGACGAGCTCGCCGGCGTCGTTGGCGACCTTCTCGAGCGTGGTGTCGAGGGTGCGCTGGGTGTTGATGGTGCCGTTCGCCGTGACCGCGACCGGGGTCGACGCCGGGACGCCGTTGCCGGTCAGCGCCGACGCGGCCTCGGCCAGGTGCGCCGACGTCGCGTGCAGCACCAGCGGGCCGGGCGCGGCGGCCAGGGCCGCCCAGTCGACGTCACCGCGGACGTCGACCTCGGTGTGCGTGCCGCCCAGCGCGACGCCCGCGTACGCCGGGACGGCCGCGGCCGGGGAGACGCCCGGGATGACGTCGAACACGGCGCTCGTGCGCGCGACCGCCTGGACCTCGGCCACCACGGCCGGGGTGGTCAGCGGGTCGCCCGCGACCAGCCGCAGCACCAGCCGGCCGGCCTTGGCCTCGGTGGTCAGGTCCTTGGCGACCTCGGTGGCCTCGCCGACGGCGGGCCGGACCTCGGCGCCCTCGGCGGCCATGGCCAGCACGGACTGCGGCACGTCGGGGTCGGTCACCACGACCTCGGCCTTGGCGAGCAGTTCCTGGGCGCGGACGGTGAGCAGGCCGGCGTCGCCGGGCCCGGAGCCCACGAAGGCTACGCGCCCGGTGGTCTTTCGCGCGGGGGTCATCTGTGCGTTTCTCCTCTTGCGGCGGCCGTGCGGGATCGCCCGGCCACAGGTCTCCTACGTTCGGATGTGTGACGCCCAGGTCACTCGGCGGGACCGGAAAGTGTTCCGGCCCCTAGGTCCAGCAGCTCGGCGGCCAGGTCCTTGCCCAGCTGGGCGGCCTGGTCCTTGTCAGCCAGCGCGGAGGCCCGGACCATGTCCACCGCACCGTTCTCGCCCTCGGCCGCGGCGGTGCCGCGCAGCGAGATCCGTTCCACGACCTTGCCCTTGGCGTCGAGATCTTCGACGATCTCGGCGAGTGCGCCCACCGGCGCACTGCACCCCGCCTCGAGCGCGGCCAGCAGGGCCCGCTCGGCCGTCACCGCGGCCCGCGTGCCCTCATCGTCCAAAGTGGACCGCAGCAGCTGCTCCAGGTCCACGTCGGCGGTCCGGCACTCCACCGCCAGCGCGCCCTGGGCGGGCGCGGGCAGCATCTGGATCGGGTCGAGGGTCTCGGTGATCGCCTCGACCAGTCCGACCCTGGCCAGTCCGGCACGCGCCAGCACCACGGCATCGAGCTCGCCGTCGGTCACCTTGCGCATGCGGGTGTCGATATTGCCGCGGATCGGCACGATTTCCAAACCGAGACCCAGCGCGTGCAGCTGCGCGGTGCGCCGCGCGGCGCCCGTGCCCACCGTCGACCCCGGCGGCAGCTCACCCAGCGTGAGCCCGTCCCGCGCGATCAACGCGTCCCGCGGGTCCTCGCGCGGCGGCACGGCGGCCAGCGTGATGCCGGGTTCCGGCGCGGTCGGCAGGTCCTTGTAGGAGTGGACGATGACGTCGACCTCGTTGCGCAGCAAGGCTTCGCGCAGCGCGGAGGTGAACACGCCGACGCCGATCGTCGCGATCGGCGCCAGCGACTTGTCACCGGGGGTGGTCACCTTGACGATCTCGACCTCGACGCCGGTGGCGCGCAGGGCGTCGGCGACGATCCCGGTCTGGGTGAGCGCGAGCTTCGAACCGCGCGTACCCATTCGAATGACTCTGGTCACTACTACTTCTTCTCTGGTGGGGGCTTCGGGCTCGCCACCGCGGCGGGCGCCTGCGGATCGAGGCAGAACAGTTCGCGCAACGCGTTCGCGTAGTCGGTTTCGGCCGTCTCGGCGGCCAGCTGCTTGACCCGCACCGTCGGCGCGTGCAGGAGCTTGTCGACGACCCGGCGGACCGTGCGGCCGACCTCTTCGCGGACGGCGCCGTCCAGGTCGGGCAGGCGGTTGTCGAGCCGCAGCAGCTCGGCGTCGACGACCTCGGCCGCGCGGCGGCGCAGTGCGGTCACGGTCGGCGTCACCTCGGCGCTGCGCTGCCCGGCGAGGTAGTCGCGCACCTCGTCGAGGACGATCCCGGTGGCCTTGGCGGTCTGACGTTCGGTGGTCGGCGTCCCGGCCTCGCGCATCCGGCGCTGGATGGTGGCCAGGTCGACGACCCGCACGTCCGCCAGCTCACCGACCGCCGGGTCGACGTCGCGGGGCAGGCCCAGGTCGCAGACGACCAGGTGCCGGCCGCCGCGCGGCAGCACCTGCTCCGGGCCGAAGACGGCGTCCTGCGCGCCGGTGCAGCAGATGACGATGTCGGCGTCGCGGACCGCGTCGGTGACCGCGGACAGGGGGATCGCCCGGGCCGGCACGCCCTGCTCGGTGACGTTCGCGGCGAGCCGGCGGGCGCGGGCGTCGGTGCGGTTGGCCACGGTGATCTCGCCGATCCCGGCCTTGCGCAGCTGCGACGCGCTCAGCGCGCCCATCGAGCCGGCGCCGACGATGACGGCGTGCTTGCCGGTGACGTCCCCGGCGGCGGCGAGCGCTTCGGACACGACCGACGCGCCGAGCTGGTCGAGCCCGGTCTCGGTGTGCACGCGCTTGCCGACGCGCAGCGTGGTCTGGATCAGCTCGTGCAGCGTGCGGCCGACGGTGCCGGCCTCGCGCGCGGTGGCGTAGGCGGAGCGGATCTGGCCGAGGATCTGCGTCTCGCCGACGACCATCGAGTCCAGGCCCGAGGTGACGGAGAACAGGTGCTCGACGGCGGCGCCGGCGTAGTGCACGTACAGGCTGTCGTAGAGCTCGGCGGGCGCCATCCCGGCCTGGCGGGCGAGCACTTCGGAGACGTCGTTGAGGCCGCCGTGGAAGGTCTCGACGACCGCGTAGACCTCGATCCGGTTGCAGGTCGAGACGAGCATGACCTCGCTGACGTGCTCAGCCTGCTGCAGCTCGTCGAGGACCTTGCCGATCTCGGGCGCCGGCACCGCGACGCGCTCGAGCGTGCTCAGCTCCGCGCTGCGATGCGAAAGCCCGACCGCCAAAACGCTCATGAGCGCACCACCATTTCCCGTCCGCCGTCCGGACCCGCGCCGTTCCGCCTGCCGTTCCCATTCTCGGACGGCGCAGGCGCACCGGGTAATCCGGAATTGCCCTGACTGCCGGCGGCCGGACCTTCACTGTCCGCACGGCGGGCCACGTGGAACGAGAGTATCTGCAGCTCCACGGCCAAATCCACTTTGCGGACCTCGATGTGAGCAGGAACCTGCAGCACGACGGGAGCGAAGTTGAGGATGCACTGGACACCACCCGCCACCAGCCGGTCACACACCGACTGCGCCGCGGTGGGCGGGGTGGCGATCACGCCGATGGAGACGCCGCGTTCGGCGCAGATCCGGGGGATGTCGTCCATGTGCGAGACCGGGAGACCACCGACCGGCACGCCGATCAGGTCCGGGTCCAGGTCGAACAGCGCTTCGACCGGGAAGCCGCGCCCCGGGAAGCCGCCGTAGTTGGCCAGCGCGTGGCCCAGGTTGCCGATCCCCACCACCGCGACCTTGTGCTGCCGGGTCAGGCCGAGGATGCGCTCGATCTGGCTGACCAGGACGCCGACCTCGTAGCCGACGCCGCGGGTGCCGTAGGAGCCCAGGTAGGAGAGGTCTTTGCGCAGTTTCGCGGAATTGACGCCGGCGGCCTGCGACAGTTCTTCGCTCGAAACGGTCGTCGCGCCCTGCTCGGACATTCCGGACAGCACCCGGAGGTAGACGGCCAGCCGCGCGACGGCGGCCTCGGGGATCGACTTCGCCCGGACGGCCTCGGGGGCATCCCCGTTGCGGCCCGGCTCCCCGGCGGGTACGGCAGGCATTTCGGCGGTGGGAGCGTTGTCGGCGTCGGGGCCGGCCGGACGGCGAGGACGCCGGGGCGCCCGGCCCGGGGAGTCCGCCGCGTCGCGCCTCCCCCGCTGTGTCACCACGCCGTGATCTCCTGCCCGCTGTGCACGTCTGGCGGCCATCGCCATTCGGAACTGTGTCTTGACCCAGGACCCGGAGTTCGGTTCGATACCGGCTCGCTCCGGGCGATGGCCCTACGGTAGACCACTTGTGAACGCACGCACAAAGTCACTGGTCGGAGGCGGTTCCGGCGCGGTTTTCGCGCGGCGGCGATCACGACACGGCGTCAGAATCCTTGTCCGGCAGGCACTTCCGGGTCCGGCGCGGACCGGCGGTGATCGAATGCCGCCCGGCGGCACCGCTCGCCGGGCGCGGCGAACGGCCCACCGGACGCGGTGAGCGGCTCCGCCGGACCGATCGCGGCGGCGGAGCTCCGCCGGCCGTCAGTGCGCGTCGAGGGTGACCGAGTGCCAGCCGGTGGCGCCGTCCGGCACCGGGTCCGCGCGGTTCTCCGTCTGCGTGTAGCCGTCCTGATCGGTGGCCCGGACGGACGCCTGGTGCGTGCCCTTCGGCACGTCGAGCTCGATCCACCACATCCGCCAGGTGTCCTTGCTCACCTCCGCCGCCAGCGTCGCCGGCTGCCACGGGCCCTGGTCCAGCCGGACCTCGACCTTCGCGATGCCGGTGTGCTGCGCCCACGCCGTGCCGGCCAGCCGGACCTTGCCCGCCGTGACACCGGCGAACCCGCTCGGCGCATCGATCCGCGATTCGGTCTTGATCGGCGCCTGCTCGGCCCACCCGCGGCTCAGCCAGTACGCCTGCCGGGCATCCCACCGGGTGAATTCGAGTGACTCGACCCACTTCGTCGCCGACACGTAGCCGTACAGGCCGGGGATGACGATCCGCGCCGGGAAGCCGTGCTCGACCGGCAGGGGCTCGCCGTTCATCCCGATCGCCAGCATCGCGCCGCGGGCCGGGTCGAGCGCGACGTTCGCCGGGGTGCCGCAGGTCCAGCCGTCGACGCTGGTGGCGAACATCTGCTGCGCGGCCGCCTGCACGCCCGCCTCCCCGAGCAGGTCGGCGAGGTCCACGCCGATCCAGGTCGCGTTCGAGATCAGCGGCCCGCCGACCTCGTTGGACACGCACGTCAGCGTCACCCGGCGTTCGACCAGCGGCCGGTTGCGGATGTCGGCGTAGGAGAAGGTCACCTCGCGGTCGACCATCCCGTGGATGCGCAGGCTCCAGTCCTCGGTGCGCAGCTGCGGCACGACCAGCGCGGTGTCGATGCGGTAGAAGTCCGCGTTCGGCGTGAGGAACGGCGGCGAGCCGAGCTTCGCGAAGTCGGCGTCCGCGGGCAGCGGCGGCGCGGTGCGCGCGGGGACCAGCGGCCCGACGGCGGCCCGCGAGTCCTCGGCGTTCGAGCTCGTCCCGGTGACCTGGCCGGCGACCGCCGCGATCCCCGATCCCGCGGCGACGCCGACCCCGGCGCGCAGGAACTTGCGGCGGTCGAACCCCCGCTCGTCGACGACGTCGACCGGCAGCGCGATCCGGTGCAGGAAGGTGAACACCGCGAGCCCGGCGACCAGGGCGGCGACCGGCGCGAGCAGCGAAACCTGCCCGAGGTCGCTGCGCACGTACACGGCCGCGACGCCGGCGGCGCCGAGGACGACGACGAGCACCTGCCCGGCCCGCGGCGTCCGGCGCGAAAGCTGCCCGGCGAGCAGCGCGAACAGGACCAGCACGACCGCGAGCCCGAGCTTGAGCACCGGCTTGTCCCAGGTGCCCAGCGTCCGCTCGGCCCACTTCACGATGGCGGTCGGGCTGTGGTCGATGACGTAGTTGGCCACCGCGATGAACGGCGACGCCGTGTACCCGACGAAGCCCGCGACCAGGTGGCCGACGCCGAGGGCGGCGGCCAGCGCGAGGAGGCCGATCAGCGTCGCGACCGGCAGCGAAAGCCGGCGCGGCGCCTCGGGGGGCGCGTCCTGCAGAGTGCTCACGTCTCCATCTTCGGAGCGCGCGGCCGCCGCGGCGGCCCGATATGGCTTACGGACGTGTTACGGCTGTCCACCGGGATCAGGTGAGCGCGCGCCGGAGCCGGTCCTCTTCGACGCGCCAGTACCCGTGCTCGGCGCCGTCGACCAGGATCACCGGGACGCGGTCGCCGTACTCCGCGCGCCACTCCGGGTCGGTGTCGACGTCCTCGGCCTTCCAGGCGACGCCGAGCTCGCCGCAGATCCGGGCGACGTCCGCCTCCGCGACCTCGCAGAGGTGGCAACCGGCCCGGCCCATCACCGTCACTTCGTGCGCCATGCCGTCCTTCCTACCGCACCTACCGCAACCGCAGGCGGCGCAGCTTCCCGGTGGCCGAGTGCGGCAGCGACTCGGCGAATTCGACCAGGTGCGGCACCTTGTACCCGGCCAGGTGGGCCGCGCAGTGGTCGGTGACCTGCTGTTCGGACAGCGCCGCCCCGGCCGCCGGCACGACGACCGCCTTGACCGCTTCGCCGCTGCGCTCGTCGACGACGCCGACGACCGCGGCCTCGGCCACCTCCGGCAGCTGCCCGATGACCTCCTCCACCTCGCGCGGGAAGACGTTGAAGCCGTTGACGATGATCAGGTCGTTGGCCCGGTCGACCAGGTGCAGGTCACCGTCGGTGTCGAGGTAGCCGACGTCGCCGGTGCGGAACCAGCCCTCGTCGTCCGGGCCGTGCCCGCCGTCGGGCCAGTACCCGGAGAAGAGGTTGGCGCCGCGGACCGACACCAGCCCGGTCTCGCCGTCGGCTTCGAAGACGTCGTCGACGTCGTCCGGGTCGAGCGGCACGGCCTGGTCGGTGCCGTCGCTGTCCACCAGCCGCAGCTCGATCCCGGGCAGCGGCCGCCCGACCGAGCCCGGCTTGGGGTAGCCGGTGACCAGCGTCGACGTCACCACCGGCGCGCATTCGGTGAGGCCGTAACCCTCGTAGACGTCGAGGCCGGTGGCCTCGCGGATGGCGGTCAGCACCTTCGGGTGCAGCGGCGCGGCGCCCGACGTCATCCGCCGCACGGTGGCCAGGCCACGGCGGAGCTCGTCGGCGCCGAGCGCGGCGAACTCGCCGTACATCGTCGGCACGCCGGTGATCGACGTGACGCGGTGCCCGGCGCAGTCGTCCAGCGTCCGCTGGGCTTCGAAGCGCTCCGAGAGGACCGCGGTCGCGCCGACGGCGGTCGCCTGCAGCAGGCCGGGCCCGAGGCCGTAGACGTGGAAGAGCGGGATGGTGATCAGCACGCGGTCGTCGTGTTCGAGGACGCCCTCGACCGTGCTGATCTGCTCGAGGTTCGCCAGCAGCGCGCGGTGCGACAGCATCACCCCGCGCGGCGGCCCGGTGGTGCCGGACGTGTACGAAACGACCGCGATGTCCTCCCCGGACCGGCCGGCGTCGGCGAACTCGCCTCCTCCGTCCGGGTCACCCACGGGCGTGAGACCGCTCACGCCGTCCGGGAGGTCCTCGTCCGCGTCGCGCTGGACGACGACCTTCGCGCCGCTGTGCTCGAGCAGCTTCGCGAGCTCGGGCCCGGGCACCTGCGGCGACAGCGGCACGACGACCGCCCCGGCCCGCAGCGCGCCGAAGAAGGCGACCACGAAGTCCACCGACGTGGGCAGCCGCAGCCCGACCCGGTCCCCCGGCTCGACACCCGCGTCCGCCAGCCGGCGGGCCTGGGCCTGGGCGGCCGCCTCGGCCTGGCGGTAGGTCAGGCCGCGTCCGGTGCCGGTTTCGAGCACGGCCGGGTGCTCCGGCCAGGTGGCCGCGGCCCGTGTGAGCAGCCCGCCGACCCCCGGCTGCGTCCCCTCTGGAGCACTCACCCGCGACCCACCTCTCCTCGCCCGGCGCGAACCGTTGCAAGTCTGTCATCTGAAGCGACGTCATGGGTGCTGACCGCCGGCGTCGCGTCTGCGCAACCCCGGAACCACTACCTACTTAGCGGTAACTACACGTATGCTGCACTGCGTCGCGCCGGTGTTGTTGATCACCGTCGCGACCGGAGAGAGGGAGTCGCCGTGAGGAACTTGCCTGCCCACGAGGTCGTGGGGCATGCGAGCCGGCCGGTCCCCGCTCGTCCGGATTCCGGGGGTACCGAGGCCCGCTGGGTCGAAGCCACCGCCGGAGGTGCCGCCCGATGACCGTCCCGACCGCCGTCAGCCGCGGGCCCGTCTTCATGTTCGCCGAGCGCGTCTTCGGACGTACGTCGGCCGTGCCGCTGAGCAGGCAGGCGGCCGACGACGAGCGCGCCGAGGCGGCGAAGGCCGAAGCCTGGGACCTGGTGCGGGCCGCGCAGGACGGCGACTCGTCCGCCTTCGGCCGGCTCTACGACCGGTACGTCGACGTCGTCTACCGGTACGTGCTGTTCCGGCTCGGTGACCGCGACCTCGCCGAGGACGTCACCAGCGAGACGTTCCTGCGCGCGCTGCGCCGCATCACGTCGGTCAGCTACCAGGGCCGTGACGTCGGCGCCTGGTTCGTCACCATCGCCCGCAACCTCGTGCTCGACCACGTGAAGTCGAGCCGGTTCAAGCTCGAAGTGGTCACCGACGAGGTGACCGAGCCCGGTTCGGCGCCCTTCAGCGTCGGCGCGACCGCCCAGGTGGGCCCCGAGCAGGAGGCGATCAGCCGCGCCACCCGGGCCGAGCTGCTGCGCTGCGTCGCGGAACTGGGCGAAGACCAGCGGGAATGCATCGTCCTGCGGTTCTTGCAGGGCCTGTCCGTGGCCGAGACGGCCGAGATCATGAACCGCAACGAAGGGGCGATCAAGGCGCTCCAGCACCGCGCCGTACGCCGATTGGCACAACTCCTGCCCACCGGATTGCGCTGAACCCGCGAACTTTTCCGTACTTCGGCCGAAACCGGTAACCCTGGCGGCTTCTGGATCGTTACCCCACGCAGACCGGTGTCAGGACCGGCCGAAGCCCGGGATGGAGAGCAGGACCGTGAGGTTTGCGCGTGAGCGAGCCGAGAGCGAGCGGTTCGCGCGCGCCCTGGAGCCCTCGCCGGTACGCCGCGACGGCGAGTTCGCCGACGAACTCGCGCTCGTCGGCGCGCTGCGCGAGCTCGGCGCGGCCGGGGCCCCGGACCTGGAAACCCGGCAGCGGATCCGCGCGGAGATCGCCGGCCGACTGGAGACGGCGGCGGCCACCACCCCACGTCGGAGGTGGCGGCCGCGGACCGCCGACCTGGTGGCCGCCGCGCTTTTCCTCTTCCTCGTCCTCTCGGGGCTGACGCTGGTGCTCTCGCGCACCGCGCTGCCCGGCGACCCGCTCTACAGCGTGAAGCGCGCCGGCGAGTCGACCGCGCTGGGCCTGACGTTCGGTGACCAGGAGAAGGCGCGCAAGCACCTCGAATTCGCCACCAACCGGATCACCGAACTCGGCGAGCTGGCCGCCGAAGGCGCGGGCGAAGCGGACTACCGGACCGCGTACGACGACTTCGCCGCCGACCTGCAGGCCGGCGTCGCCCAGATGTCCGCCGCGGCGACCAGCGACGGCGGCGGCACGCAGGCGCTGTCCGACGTCCGGCTGTGGGCGCGCAACCAGGCGGCGAGGCTGGGCGCGCAGCCGCTCCCGGCCGACGCGGCGCCGGTGTTCGGCGACGTCCGGGATCTGCTGGGCAAGGTCCAGGAGCGCACCAGCGGCCTGGTGGCCCGGATGAACTGCTACCAGATCACCACCGGCACGGCCGACGAGCTGGGCCCGCTCCCGGCGACCGGCGAGTGCACGCAGCGGCCCCTCCCGTCCGCCGGCAGCCAGCCGACGTCGGCCCCGGTCGCGCCCTCGTCGCAGGAAAGCACGTCACCGACCGCGACGGGCACGCAGCTGCCGCCGTCGGACGCCGCGGCGACCCCGGGCATCCCCGCGCCGACCGGCGGGGTGACGCCGCCCCCGGTGTTCGGCCAGCCGTCGGCGACCTCCCGGCCGCCGGTGACGACCACCACCACGCCCCCGCCGCCGCTGGTGTCGATCCCGCCTTTGCTACCGGGCCTGCCGCCGATCGTGATCGGCTGAGGTCCGGCCCACACCTGCGACGGCGCGGTGGGCGGCTCGCTACGCTGTGCGAAGGACCCGGACGTTCGCAGGGACGTGGCCAGACGTGGGCAGACGTGGAGGCGGTGTGCGTGTCAGCTTGGCGTGGCAGGGATAAGAGTCAGGAGCTGGAACGGCTCGCCGCGCTCGCGGGCGAGGCGTCGGCCGAGGCTGCCCACGCCCGTGTGGTCTCCGAAGCCGCCGAGCCCCCCGCCCCGCCGGCCCCGCCGGACCTGACCGCGGCCGCGTTCTTCGACGTCGACAACACGATGATGATGGGCGCGTCGATCTTCTACTTCGCCCGCGGGCTCGCGGCGCGCAAGTTCTTCACGTCGTCGGACCTGGCCGGGTTCGTCTGGGGCCAGATCAAGTTCCGGCTCGGCGGCCGCGAGAACAAAGAGGACATCAAGACCCACCGCGAGCGCGCACTGTCCTTTGTGGCCGGGCGCACGGTGGCGGAGCTGACGTCGATCAGCGAAGAGATCTACGACGAGCTGATGGCGGACAAGATCTGGTCCGGCACGCGCGCGCTGGCCCAGATGCACCTGGACGCGGGCCAGCGCGTCTGGCTGGTGACGGCCACCCCGATCGAGCTGGCGGCGATCATCTCCCGCCGCCTGGGTCTCACCGGCGCGCTGGGCACGGTCGCGGAGACCCGCGACGGTGTGTACACGGGCCGCCTGGTCGGCGACCTGCTGCACGGCCGCGCGAAGGCGCACGCGGTGCGGGCCCTGGCCTCCCGCGAGGGGCTGAACCTCAAGCGCTGCACGGCTTACTCGGACTCGGCGAACGACATCCCGATGCTGTCGGTGGTGGGCACCGCGGTGGCGGTCAACCCGGACGGCGGCCTGCGGGACGTGGCCCGGGCCCGCGGCTGGGAGATCCGCGACTTCCGGACCGGCCGGAAGGCGGCGAAGATCGGCGTGCCTTCGGTGCTCGGGGCCGGGGCGCTGGCCGGTGCCGTGGCGGCGGGCATGGCCTACCGCCGCCGCTGACTCCGGTACAGCCTGCTGTACCGGCCTTCCGGGTGTCCGCGGGAGTGACCCACCCGCCGCTGACTGGTGTGCTTCGTCCACCGGAAACAGCGGCCTTCCCGAAGGGACAGTGTGGTGGCGACCCGTGTGGACATCGAAGAGGAACGAACCGGCGGCGGCTGGCGGGACGGCATCCGCCGCCGTCCGCTGACGTGGTTCTTCGTCCTGGCCAACCTGCTGAGCTGGGTCGCGTGGACGCCGTACATCCTGTCGGAGAACGGGCTGGGGGTCCTGCACTTCCGCTTCCCGGAGGTGCTCGGCACCGCGCAGTTCGCCGGTGTCCTGCCCGGCGCCTACCTCGGTCCGATCGGTGCCGCGTTCTTCGTCACCGCGGTCGCCGACGGGCGCACCGGGCTCCGCCGCTGGACCGGGCGGCTGTTCAAGTGGCGGGTCAGCTGGCTCTGGTACGTCGGGGTGGTGCTCAGCGTGCCGGTGTCGCTGACGATCGCCACGGTGGCGTTGTCGGAGCGGAACCCCGTGGTGCCGGCGGTGGCGACGCTGGTGGCTTACGTGCCGGGCCTGATCCTGCAGCTGCTCACGACGGGCCTGGCCGAGGAGCCGGGCTGGCGGGATTTCGCCCTCCCCCGGCTCCAGCAGCGCTACGGGCCGCTGGGTGGCACGCTGATCCTGGGCCCGCTGTGGGGTGTGTGGCACCTGCCCCTGTTCTTCACCGAGTGGGGCGGCTGGCCGGACGTCACCTGGCTGACGCCGCTGGAGTTCATCGCCACCTGCGTCACGTTCAGCATCATCATGACGTGGGTGTTCAACCGCACCGGCCAGAGCCTGCCGCTGGCGATGCTGCTGCACACGAGCGTGAACAACTTCTTCTCGCTGGCGTGGTCGGAGATGTTCCCCGGCCTGTCGATCCACGACACGACGGACGCGTTCCTGCTGGCCTCGACCGCGGTGGCGCTCGTGCTGCTCGTCGCGACCCGGTGCCGCCTCGGCTACCGGCCGACCGCGCCGGTGCCCCTGAGGTAGTGCAGCACCGCCGTCACCCGGCGGTCGGCCCGGTCGGCCGGCGCGAGGTCGAGTTTCGCGAAGATGCTGCGGATGTGCTTGTGCACGGCGCCGTCGGTGACGACGAGCCGTTCGGCGATCGCGCTGTTGCCCAGGCCTTCGGCCATCAGCGCCAGCACTTCGCGCTCTCGCGCGCTGAGCCGCTCGAGCCGGTTGTCCGGGCGGCTGCGCGTCAGCAGCTGGGCGACGACCTCCGGATCGATGGCCGTGCCGCCGTCCACGATCCGGTGCAGGGCGTCGAGGAACTCCTCGACCCGGCCGACGCGCTCCTTGAGCAGGTAGCCGAGCCGGGCGCCGCCGTCGGTGAACAGCTCGGTGGCGAACGCCTGCTCCACGTAGGCGGAGAGCACGAGCACAGCGAGCCCAGGCTGCCGGCGGCGGGCCTCGACGGCCGCCGTGATCCCCTCGTCGGTGTGCGTCGGCGGCATCCGGACGTCCACAATGGCCAGATCCGGCGCGTGTTCGTCCACCGCGGCCAGGAAGTCGTCGGCGTTGGCCACGGCGGCCCGCACGTCGACCCCCTCGGCACGCAGCAGCATCGCGACGCCCTCGCGCAGCAGCAGGTCGTCCTCGGCGATCACGATCCGCACGGCAGGCTCACCACCAGGGTCGTCGGGCCGCCGGCCGGGCTGGCCAGCGCGAACGTCCCGTCGTGGGCTTCGACGCGGCGCCGGATGCCGGTGAGCCCGGAGCCGGTTTCCTCGTCCGCCCCGCCGCGGCCGTCGTCGGTGATCTCCACGCGCACCCGGTCGCGGTCGTGGCGGAGCCGGACCGTGGCCGCCTTCGCCCCGCTGTGCTTGGCGACGTTGGTGAGCGCCTCGGCGACCACGAAGTAGGCGGTCACCTCGACCGAGACCGCGGACCTGCCGGGCAGGTCGGCATCGATCCGGCAGGTCACCGGGCAGTCGGCGGCCAGCGCGCTGAGCGCGTCCGGGAGGCTGCGTTCGGTCAGCACCGGCGGCAAGATGCTGCGCACGACCCCGCGCAGTTCGGCGAGCGCCTGCTCGCCGGCGTCCTGGGCCCGCCCGAGGATCTCTTCGGCGGCGGCGGGATCCCGCGCCAGCGCCCGCTTCGCCGCACCCAGCAGCACGTTCACCGCGACGAGCCGGTTCTGCGTGCCGTCGTGCAAAGACCGTTCGATCCGGCGCAGTTCGACGGCGTGGGCGTCCAGCGCGGCCGCGCGCGTGGCGGTGAGCTCGGCGACGCGCAACGCGAGGTCGGTCCCGCGGTCCGGCGCCAGCAGCCGCAGGCCCGGCCACGCCTGGCACCGGGCCAGCAGCGGCATGACCAGCACCGAGACGACCAGCGTCGCGAGGCCGAACAGGCAGACCAGAACGGCGTCGCCCCAGTCCGTCGCCGTGAAGAACCCCTGAGCCGGAGTGGCGTCGCCCGGCGAGACGAACCACCACCACGCCGGGAACGACGCGTCGTGCATGACGTCGACGGCCAGGGTGAGGGCGGTCAGGCTGAGGAGCAACCCCAGGGTGCCGTGGCAGACGAGCCAGCCCAGTTCGCGCCGGAAGGAGGGCTGGGCGAGGGCGGCACGCAGCTTCCGCGGCACCGGTGGCGGGCGGAGGACCTCCAGCCGCGTCCGCTCCCGATCGGCGACGGTGCGCACCAAGCGCAGAGCAGTGGGCACCAGCAGGATGCCGACTCCGGCCACGCACAGCGCCGCTGTGCCGAGCAGCCACAGCGAGGCGGCGACCGCCAGCACGGCGGTGCCCATGCCCACGACGAGCCGCTCCAACGCGTCCAGCGCGGCACGAGCGCGGACGACCGGGTGCCACGGACGGGCGTCCTCGGTGGACATCCCGGAGAGGATAGAGCACCGGGCCGGGGGTGGTTCAGCCGCGGAAGACCGACTTCCGCTGCGAAAGCCGCCGGTACAGCGTCTGCTGGATGGACTCCCGCACCTGGTCGGTCAGCTGGAACACCAGCATCGGGTCGTCGACGGCGTCCGGGCCGTAGGAATCCGTGGCGATCGGCTCGCCGAACTCGATGCTCCACTTGGTCGGCAGCGGGACCGCGCCCAGCAGGCCCAGCATCGGGAAGAACGGCGTCACCGGGAAGTACGGCAGCCCCAGCATGCGGGCCAGCACCTTGATGTCACCGAGCTTCGGGTAGATCTCCTCGGCACCGATCACCGACACCGGGATGATCGGCACGCCGGCGCGCAGCGCGGCCGACACGAACCCGCCGCGGCCGAAGCGCTGCAGCTTGTAGCGCGAAGCGAACGGCTTGCCGACGCCCTTGAAGCCCTCCGGCCACACCCCGACCAGCTCGCCCTTGCGCAGCAGGCGCTCGGCGTCCGCGTGGCAGGCCAGCGTCTGGCCGGACTTGCGGGCGAACGACCCCACCAGCGGCACCTGGAACACCAGGTCCGCACCGAGGCCGCGCAGGTGCCGGCCACCGGTCTCGTCGTGGACCGCCACCGCCGTCATCAGGGAGTCGAGCGGGATCGTGCCCGAGTGATTGGACACCAGCAGCGCGCCACCGGCCGCCGGGAGGTTCTCGACACCGTGGGTGTCGACGCGGAACCACTTCTTGTACAGCGCGCGCAGCGGCGGCAGGAACACCGCCTCGGTGAGCTCGGCGTCGAAGCCGAACTCGTCGACCGTGTAGTCACCGGTCAGCCGATCGCGGATGAAGCCGAGTGCGGAACGGGCCGCGTCCGACAGTGACTCTTCGAACGAGGGCTCGTCCGGTGCCGTCCGCTCGACGCCACCGGGGAAGGCGACGACCGGCGCGTCCGCCCTGGCTGCTTCCTCTTCGCGCAGGTCCCGCTCCGCCGTCACCGCCTCGGGCTTCTCCCGGCCCGGTCCGTGCAGGGGGATGACCTGCGCCTCGGCACCGCCCACCGTTCCCGCCTCGCTTCCGAAGTCGTCCCAGTCGTGCAGCCTGGTCACCGGCTCGCCTGCCCCGTCGCGGCGGCGACGAGCACCTTGCCGGCCAGTCCGGCCAGCTTGCCGCCGTCGAGCACCGGGCGGAGCCCGCGTCCCACGATGTAGTCGTCGAACGCCTCACGCGTGGTCCACCGCGGGGTGTAGCCGAACTCCTGCTTCAGCTTGGCGATGTCGACGACCCGGCCGAAGTTCAGCAGCCGGACCTGGTCGGCGGAGAAGTCCACGACGCGAGCGCCGCGCAGGACCTTGCCGACCGACGGCACCACGCTCCGCGGCATCGGCAGCTCGACCCGGCCGGCTCGCCGGATCGCCTGCGAGAGGGTGAGTACCCCCTCCGCACCGACGTTGAACACGCCGGGTTTGTCGGTCAAGGTCGCCCGTTCCAGCACGGACAACGCGTCGGACGAGTGCAGCAGCTGGATGCGCGCGTCGTAGCCGAAGACCGTCGGCACCACCGGCAGCGCGAAGTAGCGCGCGAGGACGGTGTCGGTCTCGGGGCCGATGATGTTGGCGAAGCGGAACAGCGTCGTGGTGATGTCCGGGCGGCGGCGCACCAGGCCGCGCACGTACCCCTCCATTTCGACGGCGTCCTTCGCGTACCCGCTGGTCGAGGTGGGGATGAGCTCGGAGTCCTCGGTGAACACCGCCTGCGAGCGGGCGCCGGCGCCGTAGACGGCCGCCGTCGACTTGACCACCAGTTTCCGGACCAGCGGGGACCGCTGGCAGGCGGCGAGCAGCCGCATGGTGCCGATGACGTTGACTTCCTTGATCGCCGTGCGGCGGCCCGGCCCGGCCGGGTGCACGGTGCAGGACGCGTGCACCACCGTGTCGACCTCGGCCGTGCTGATCACCTTGGCGATCAGCGGGTTCCTGATGTCCGCGCGGACGAACTCCGCGTGGCCCATGCGCTGCAGGACCGCCTTGTCCGGCGGGACCGTGTCGACACCGATGACCCGTTCGAAGTCGGGGTTGTTGCCCAGCCGGGCGAGCAGTTTCCCGCCCAGTTCTCCGGCGACCCCGGTGACGAGCACGATGTTCGACGGCATGCGACTCCCTGCGGCGTAGGGCAAGTGGGGGGTGGACGGTCACCCGAGGCGCGCGAACCTGCACTCACTGGAAGCATCGCGCGGACGCCGTTGAGATGTTACCGCTCTTCAGTGGTAGCTCAGGGGTGTCTCACGTGCTATTAACACCGGTTTCCCCGGAAAGCGACGAACGCCTCACTCGAACGGGCGGACGTGCCCACCACATGGACGTGGCCCGTCCAGAGACTGGACGGGCCACGCTCACGCTCAGCAGGTCTTACTTGCCGGCCTTGCGACGCTGCACTCGCGTGCGGCGAAGCAGCTTGCGGTGCTTCTTCTTCGACATGCGCTTGCGGCGCTTCTTGATCACAGAGCCCATGGGCGCTCCTTAGGTCGACGTCGGTCACGCTGCCCGGCGCAGCGTCCAACGGGTGGAGCGCACAGGCACGAGCGGTTTTCCAGGTTACCCGTCTCCCCGGGCAGGCCAGTCAGCGGGCCGGTCGGCGGGCACGTCGTAGCGCTGCGCGACGCTGGCCACGGCGTGCCCGTCAGCCGGTTCAGCCCACGTCGTAGTAGGCACCCTGGAGGTACTCGTGCACTGCTTTTTCCGGCACCCGGAAGGACTTCCCGACCCTGACGGCGGGCAGCTCACCCGAGTGCACGAGACGGTAGACGGTCATCTTGGAGACCCGCATCAGCGTGGCCACTTCGGCGACCGTCAAGAACTGGACCTGCCCGACGGCGGGCAAATCCTCCTTTTTGTTCGGCGACATGTTTACCGCGTCCTTCGACACGTGTCGCGCCACGAGGCTTCCCCACCTGTGGTATCGACACGCACGTGCTCTATCGAGAGTAGCGGGACTGGTGGGACTAATGCGACGCCTGTCACCGAGATGGGCTCCTACCAGCGCTAACGCACAAGCACCCGCGCGTGCAAGACCCCGGCGATCGCCCTTTCCGGGGAAATCAGTCCTCGTCGTGGGCCTTGCCGAGCTCCACGGAGCGGTCCTTCGCGGCCTCGATGGCGGCCAGCAGCGCGGCGCGGACGCCGTGCTTCTCGAGCTCGCGGATGGCGTTGATGGTCGTCCCGGCCGGCGACGTCACGGCCTCGCGCAGCAGCACGGGGTGCTCGTCGGATTCGGCGAGCATCTTCGCCGCGCCGACGGCCGACTGGATGATCAGCTGCCCGGCGAGCGCCCGCGGCAGGCCCAGCAGGATCCCGGCGTCGATCATGGCTTCGACCAGGTAGAAGAAGTAGGCGGGCCCGGACCCGGACAGCGCGGTGACGGCGTCCTGCTGGCCTTCCGGCACCTCGACGACCTGCCCGACGTGCGAGAGCAGGTCCCGCACCACGGCGAGGTGCTCGGCGGTGGCGTACCGCCCGGCGGAGATGGCGCTCATGGCCTCGTTGACGAGCATCGGCGTGTTCGGCATGACCCGCACGACGGGAACGCCCTCGGCGAGCCGCCGTTCGTAGAGCGAGGTGGGCAGCCCGGCGCAGAGCGAGACGACGAGCGAAGACGGCCCGAGCAGCGGCGCGAGTTCATCGAGAACGGGCTCGATGTCCTGCGGCTTGACGGCGACCACCAGGACGTCGGCCCGCTTGGCGGCTTCTTCGACCTCGACGCCCCGGATGCCGTAGCGGCTGGTCAGTTCTTCGACGCGCGCCGGGTACCGCTCGGTGAAGAGGAGGTCGCCTGCTTCGTGGCCGCCGTGCAGCAGCCCCGACAGCAACGCCTCACCGATCTTGCCCGCACCCAGCACCGCGATGACCGTCATGGACCCAAGCGTGCCAAACCGGCCGGGGGCGCCGAGTGCCGGGGCGAGGTCGCGGAGCGGGGCAGGCGGCGGGGCGCACCGGGCCGCTCGGACGGCCAAGCGCGCCCGCACCAGGACCGGCGCCCGGCTCACTACCGGAGCATGGCGAAGCCGCTCAGCGGGCAACCGGGCCGGCGGGCACCCCCACCGTGCCCACCAGAACCGCCGCAACCAGGGCTCAGCCGCCCGGTGCCGGGGCCAAGCCCAGCTGCCGGGCCTGGCACACCAGCCGCCCCTGGGCGTCCACCACCGTCGCGTCCGAGTCGAACCACGACTCGTGCACCGACCTCGACTCCACCACCACCCGCAGCCAGCCCGGGGCCGGGCGCGTGCGCAGCAGGGCCGTCAACTGGACCGTCGGTGCCCAGCCGATGCGGCCGAGGTTCATCACCACCGGCGGGTTCACGTCGGAGGCCAGCAGCGAAAAGTACGGGTCGACCAGGCTGTGCCGCGGCCGGACCCACAGCCGCATCCGGGGCGGCTCGCCCGTGCGGCCCGTCAGGTAGCCGGCGGTCGCCGGATCCAGCCGGACCTCGCACCCCTTGGCCAGGTTGAACGGCCCTTCGGTGCTCTCCGCCATCGCCAGCGCCCCGGGCGGTGGCTCGGCAGGCATCGACGGCACGTCGGTCCACTCCGGGCGGCGCATCGGGAGCCGTCCGGTCGTCACCCTGGCCTCGACGCAGCTGCGGCCGCGCTGCTCCAGCCGGACCTCGACCACCGTCGCGCGGCGGCCGACCTTGCGGATGTCCGTGCGCAGCAGCACCGGGCCGAGCGCGGGCGCGTGCAGGAACTCCGCGCTGACGACCAGCGGCTCCGCGTGCGGCTCACCGCGCTCGTGCAGGGCGGCGATCGCCGCCCGGGCCAGCAGGGCGAGCAGGAAACCCCCGTGCGGATGGGAACCGATGGCCCATTCCGCACGCAGCACCGCGGTGAAGGTGCCGTCCCCCAGCGACCGCGCCGCACTCGCCGTGTCGAAGGACACGGCGGTGCCGTCCAATCCGCTCACGAACGGTCCGTGCCATTTCGGGAATGGGGGCAGGTGACGAGCAACGAGAGCGACGGTTTCACGGTCCGAACTTTACGGGTTGTACCGGCGGAAATGCACTCGGGAGCAGCTACGCCGGCGCGGTTATTGCCCGAGGTGGAACCGCGCGAACAACAACGCCTCGGCCAGATCGCGGACGCGCTGGGCCGCGGTGACGGCGTGCCGGGTGTTGATCTCCAGCACGATCTGCCCGGCGAAACCGTTGCTGACCAGCTTCTCGAGCAGTTCGGCGCAGGGCTGGCCGCCGCGCCCGGGTACCAGGTGTTCGTCCTTCGGGACGCCGGTGCCGTCGGCCAGGTGGACGTGCGAGAGACCGTCACCCATCCGCTGGGCCAGCGCCAGCGCGTCCATCTCGGCTGCCGCTGTGTGGGACAGGTCGAGCGTGTAGTGCCGGAACCCGACGTCCGTCGGATCGATCGACGGCCGGAACGCGGACACGCGCGAATTCCTCGAACCACCCGGCGGCCGGACCTTGAACATGTTTTCCACGGCGATTTCGACGCCGCTCGACTCCTCCAGTTCGGCGACCAGATCGCCGAACGCATCGCCGTACCGGCGTTGCCAGCGGAACGGCGGGTGCACCACCACCGTGCGCGCGCCGAGCTCGAGGGCGGCGTCGACCGACATCCGCAATCGCACGACCGGATCCGGCGACCAGATCCGCTGGGTGATCAGCAGTGACGGCGAGTGCACCGACAGCACGGGCACGCCGGTGCGCCGCGACCAGCGCCGCAGCGCGGTGACGTCCTGGCTGACCGGGTCGGCCCAGACCATCACCTCGACGCCGTCGTAGCCGAGTTCGGCGGCCAGCTCGAAGGCCGTCCCCGCCTTGAGGGGCCACACGGACGCCGTGCTGAGTCCGACGGGGACCGGCTGCTCGTCTGTCACGCGCGCCATCCTGCCTCGCCCGCGGTGGGTGGGCGGCGCCGCCGGGCCGCTAACGGGACGCGGATCACCGCGTCCCGGGCACCTCAGCGGCCGACGAGCAGCAACGCCGCCGGCGACACCGTCACCACCAGGCCCACCAGCACCGCCAGCACCGTGGTCTGCAGGTCTTCCGCGCGGCGGATCTTCCGCACGATCCAGACCAGCGCGACGACCACCAGCAGGGCGGCGATCAGCGCGGCGGCCGGGATGTTCACCCACAGCCAGTTGAAGCCGAGCCAGACGGCGGCCCCGCCGACGACGCCCATCGCCAGCTGGCCGGCCAGGGCCAGCCACTGCTTGCCGGGCGAAGCCGCGGGTTCCGGCTCCGCGACCGGCTCGGGCGCGTCGTCGTACTCGTCGTCTTCGTAGCCTTCGCCCTGCTCGTAGGCGTAGTCGTCCTGCTCGAAGTCCGGGCCGTCCGCGGGGTAGCCGTCGTCGGCCAACTCGCGCTCGTAGGGCGCGAGGTCCTCCGGGATCGGTGCCCTCGAGGCCCGGTCACCGGGCGCGAACGGCATCGGCGGCGGGTACGCGCCGGTCGGCGGACCCTCGTCGTAGGCGGCCTGGTAGCCGCTGTTCTCCGGGGCGAAGCCGTCGGGCTCGAAGTCGTCCTCGGGGTAGCCGTCGTCCGGGGCGTCGGTGGGCACCACCGGCATGACGCCGATCTCGGTGTCCTCCATCTGCTCCTTCTGCCGCCGCTTGCGCCAGTTCGCCAGGCCCGCGGGCGAGGACGGCATGGGCGGCTCGGGCTTCTTGCCCTTCTTCGGCGCCGGCGGGGCGGGCGGCTCCTCGTCGGGGACCGCCGAGAACTGCTCGGTGTGGTCCTCGCGCTTCGGCTCCGGGCGGCGCGCCGGGGCGCGGCGCGGGCGGCCGGGTGCCGCGGGCGGCGTCGCGAACGTTCCGCTGGCCATCGGGGGGCCCGGCGGGATGTCGATGTCGGCGTCCGGGGTGCCGTTGAGGCCGTCGAGCCGGGCCGACAGCGGGCCGCCGGGGGGCGGGGGCGTCGGCAGCTGCTGCGACGGCTGGGGCGGCACCGGGAGCTGCTGGGACGGCGGCGGCGGGCCGGGGCGGCGGCGGACCGGCGGGACGGCCCGGGTCTCCTCGGCCGACGGCGGGGTCGGCAGCTGCTGCGACGGCTGCGGCGGCACCGGGAGCTGCTGGGACGGCGGCGGGGGCTGGCGGCGCGGCGCGGCACGCGGCGGCACCGGCAGCTGGGCCGACTCCGGCGGCCGCGGCTTCACGGGCTCCGGCGCGGCCGGGCGCGAAAACTGGCCCGATTCCTGCGGCGGCCGGGCGAACTGGCCGGACTCCTGCGGGACCGGGCGGGCGTACTGGCCGGACTCGGCACCGCCGGGGGCGGGCCGCGCCGGGGGCGGCGGCACCGGCCGGGGCAGCGGCTGGGAGTCCTGCGGCACCGCGCGGGGCGCGGGCGGCGGCGGGGACGGCGGCTCGGCGCGACGCCGTCCGGCGGGGCGCGCGGGGGGTGCCGGCGGGGGCGGCGTGCCCTCGGACGCCACCCGGTCGATGATCGCCTGCGGGCCGGTGTCGCTCACGCCCGGCCGCCGGTGCGAACCGGTGGCGCCGGGCGGGGCTTCGGGGGTGGCGGGTTCGTCGTCGTCATCGACGGCGCGCCGACGGCGACGGCGTCCGCCGTCGACCTGGGCACCGTGCTGGGCGAGCAGCTCAGCCACGGTCTTCTGCGGCTGGTCGCCTCCGGTCTGGTCCGTCATACCTGGTGATCCCCTGCGCGCACCGAGTTACTGTCGGCACCTCGCGGAGTGGTACCCGACGGCCCACCGGCGGCGCCGCGCGCGCTGTACACCGACCTGTGCATGTCCGTCACCTCTCCACCGTGCCCGTTATCCGTCCGGGAAGTCCAGCCGCGTGCTTTCACCGGTCCTCCTGTGCGCCGAAGCGCCCCACGAGGGCGGCTCCAGTCTCATCCGCGCCGTTCGAATGGTCCAGCCGCCGCAGGATGACACCCTCTCGCAGAGCCCACGGGCAGATCTCGAGTTCCGGCACACCGAGCGCCCGCATCGTCGCCTGCGCGACGAGCGCACCCGCCACGAGCTGGTGCGATCGGCTCGAGCTGACGCCCTCGAGCTGCGCGAGATCGGCCGAGGGCATCCGCGAAACGAAGGCCAGGAGCTGGCGCAATGCGGTGTCGGTGAGCGTACGTCGGACGCGCGGTCCCGCCGCCGAGGGGGCGGCGCCGGTCAGCCGGGCGAGGGAGCGGAACGTCTTCGACGTCGCCACGACCCGATCGGGTTCACCCCATTTGGTGACCTTGCGCGCGAGGTCGGCGAGCTGGTCGTCCAGCCACGCGGACGTCGCGACGAGTTCCGAGCGCGTCGGCGGGTCGTGCTTGAAGCGGGTGCGCGTGGTGCGGCCGGCGCCCAGGGGCAGCGATTCGGCCAGCACCGGCTCCTCGTCGCGGCCCATCGCGACCTCGAGCGAGCCGCCGCCGATGTCGAGCACCAGCAGCTGCCCGGCCGACCAGCCGTACCAGCGGCGGACGGCGAGGAACGTGAGCCTCGCTTCGTCGGTACCCGAAAGGACCTGCAGGTCGACGCCGGTCTTGTCGGTCACGCGGGCCAGCACCTTGGCGGAGTTCTTCGCTTCGCGGACCGCGGAGGTGGCGAACGCCATCAGCTCTTCGCAGCCGAGCCGCGCGGCGGACTCCTTCGCGGATTCGACCGCGGTCACCAGCTCGTCGGCACCGGCCTTGGAGAGCTCGCCGCCGGGGGTGATCTGCTCGGCCAGCCGGAGCACGGTCTTCTCGGAATGCATCGGCGTCGGGTGGGCGCCCCGATGGGCATCGACCACGAGCAGGTGGACGGTGTTGGAACCGACGTCGAGTACCCCTAGGCGCACGGGGGTCCAGGGTACCGGGCCCAGCGGCAGGTCTCGAACATGTAACCAACAACACTCGGTGCGGTACCGCCCCGGCGCGCCTCCGCGGCGGCCGAAACCGGGCGATACCGCACCGGAATGCCGTTTACGTCTCGAACTTGTAGCCCAAGCCGCGAACCGTGACGAGGTGCCGCGGCGAGCCCGGGTCGGGTTCGATCTTCGAGCGGAGCCGCTTCACGTGGACGTCGAGCGTCTTCGTGTCGCCGACGTAGTCCGCGCCCCACACCCGGTCGATCAGCTGCCCGCGCGTCAGCACGCGGCCGACGTTGCGGAGCAGGTACTCGAGCAGATCGAACTCCTTGAGCGGGAGCGACACGTCGGCGCCGTCGACAGTCACGACGTGCCGCTCGACGTCCATCCGGACCGGGCCGGCCGAGAGCACCAGCGGGGCCAGCTCGCCCTCCGAGCCGGGCTCGCCGCCGCGGCGCAGGACCGCGCGGACCCGGGCGATCAGCTCGCGGGCCGAGTACGGCTTGGTGACGTAGTCGTCCGCGCCCAGCTCCAGGCCCACAACCTTGTCGATCTCGCTGTCGCGCGCGGTCACCATGATGACCGGCACGGCGGAGCGCTGGCGCAGCTGCTTGCAGACGTCGGTGCCGCTCATCCCGGGCAGCATCAGGTCGAGCAGCACGATGTCGGCGCCGTTGCGGTCGAACTCCTCCAGCGCGGCCTGCCCGGTGCCGGCCACGGCGGCGGTGAACCCTTCCTTGCGCAGCAGGAAGGCGAGGGGGTCGGCGAACGACTCCTCGTCCTCGACGATGAGAACCCTGGTCACAGGTTTCCTCCATGATCTGGGCTGTCCTGCCCGGTAACCACGAGCCTGGGGGTGCGCTCGGGGGTCTTCTCCTGCCGCGGTGCCGGCGAGGTCTTGGCCGCCCGCGCCGGCTCGGTGGCCGGTTCGGGGCGGACGTGCGCGGGGATGCGCAGGGTGAACGTCGAGCCGGTGCCCGGACGGCTCCACAGCCCCACCGAGCCGCCGTGGTTGGCCGCCACGTGCTTGACGATCGCCAGGCCGAGGCCGGTGCCGCCGGTGGCGCGCGAGCGGGCCTTGTCGGCGCGGTAGAAGCGCTCGAACACGCGCTGCTGCTCGTCCTCGGCGATACCGATACCGCGGTCGGTGACGGCGATCTCGACCATCCCGTCGGCGAGCCGCCGGGAGATCGACACCGGGCTGCCGGCCGGCGAGTACGCGACAGCGTTCTCCAACAGGTTCGACAGCGCGGTGACCAGCAGCGTGCGGTCGCCCTCGACGAGCAGGCCGCTGGGGTGGTCGGTGGTGATGCCGATGTCCGCGGACTCGGCCGAGAGCGTGGTCCGGCCGAGCGCCTCGCGGACGACGGCGTCGACCTCGACGACGTTGAGGTCGGGCAGCCGCTCCGCGCCCTGCAGCCGCGACAGCGCGATCAGCTCGGTGACGAGCTGGCCGAGCCGGGTGGACTCGCGCAGGATCTTGCCGCCGAAGCGGCGGACCTCGGCGACGT
Source organism: Amycolatopsis sp. NPDC058278 (assembly GCF_042881395.1). Lineage (NCBI taxonomy): Bacteria > Bacillati > Actinomycetota > Actinomycetes > Pseudonocardiales > Pseudonocardiaceae > Amycolatopsis > Amycolatopsis sp. NPDC058278. The sequence goes on from NZ_JBHVXZ010000007.1 coordinate 103,869, forward strand.
CCTCGGCGGCGTCGAGCACCGCCTCGGTGAGCAGCGCGATCGCGCCGACCGGGGTCTTGAGCTCGTGGCTGACGTTGGCGACGAAGTCGCGGCGCACGGCCTCCAGCCGGATGGCTTCGGAGTGGTCGATCGCCTCGACGACGGTGAAGCCGTCGCCCAGCGGCCGGACCTGGCCGAGCACCGCCTCCGGCTGGCGGCCACGCGCTTCGAGCGGCGAAAGGTCGATTTCCAGCGGTTCTTCGGTTTCGACGACCTGCTCGGCGGCCTTGCGGGCCCGCGGGTCGGCCTGGTTGACCTTCACCAGCCCCAGCTCGTACGCGCGTGGGTTGTGCAGCACCATGTCGCCGAACCGGTTGAGCACGACGACACCGTTGTTGGACGACCGGACCAGCCGCTCGAGGAGTTCCGCGACGGTCGGGCCCGGCGGCCGGACCTCTTCCCGGCGGGTGCGCACCCGCGCCAGGATGTAGCCGGCCACCGCACCGGCCACCAGTGCGCCGATGGCCAGTGCGAGTGAAACAGGCGTGGTCACGGGCCGATCGTAAGCTGAGAAGTGGCCCTTCGGCCTAGCGTTGTCCGCCTTGTCGTGAGCACCGCGACACCTGCGGAGGACATGTTCGCCGGGGCTTCAGGCGGCGTTCACCCGATCGATTCCCCGGCGAGACATTCCGGGCGAATTCACCCGAGGGCCGCCAGGTCTTCGGCGGTGAGCTCCAGCGTCGCCGCGGCGACGTTCTGCTCGAGGTGCGCGACGTCGCCGGTGCCGGGGATGGCGAGCACGTGCGGTCCTTGGTGGAGGGTCCACGCGAGCCGCACCTGCGCCGGGGTGGCGTCGTGGCGGCGCGCGACCTCGGCCACCCGCGCGTCCTCCCCCGTCCCGCTGGCGACGGCGAAGAAGGGCACGAAGGCGATCCCCCGCTCGGCGCACATCCGGACGAGTTCGTCGTCCTCGCGACGGGCGGTCAGGCCGTACTGGTTCTGGACGCAGACGACGGGCGCGATCGCGAGGGCCTCGGTGAGGTGCTCCGGGCCGACGTTGGAGATGCCCAGCTCGCGGATCAGCCCGGCTTCGCGCAGTTCGGCGAGCGCGCCGAAACCGTCGGCGAGCGAGCCGGTGCCGCGGTCGAGGGCCTGGCCGATCCGGTAGTTGACGACGTCGAGGTGGTCGAGGCCCAGCTCGCGCAGGTTCTCTTCGACCTGGGCGCGCAGCTGCTCCGGGCGGGCCGTGTGGAAGGTGCCCTCGAAGTCGCGGCCCGGCCCGACCTTGGTGGTGATGACCAGGTCGTCGTACGGCGAGAGCGCGCTGTTGATGAGTTCGTTCGCCGAGCGCGGGCCGGCGAAGTAGAACGCGGCGGTGTCGATGTGGTTCACGCCGAGCTCGACGGCGCGGCGCAGCACGGACAGGGACGTCTCGCGGGCGCGGATGCCGCCGTCCGAAGTGGACACCAGGCGCATGGCGCCGAACCCGAGGCGGTTGACTTCGAAGGAGCCGAGCTTCCAGGTGCCCGCCGCGGCGGCGGGGAGCGTGTTCGTGGTCATGGCACCAGCCTTCCGGCGCAGCCCGCGTGACCTCCGGGTTTGGCAGCTTGCTGCCACACTGGAACACGTGGAGAAGGTGACTGACGTCGTCATGGTGCGCGGCGAAGCGGAGCTGTTCGAGCGGACGGCCCACCTCTTCGAGCTCGCGACCGAGGTTTCGTGCGCGGCCCGCGACCTGCACACGTGGTCGGTGGCGCACCCGAGCGCGCCCGAACGCGAGCAGTCGGTGCGCGGGATGACCCTGCGCAAGATCTACCTGCCGGGCGTGCTGTTCGACCCCGCGCTGGCCGGCCACCTGCGGCAGATCGCCGCGCACGGCGCCCGGATCCGGATCACCGAACGCGAGATCAACGAGACGATCCTGCTCGACCGGCGCTTCGCGATCGTGGCCGGCGACCACGTCGGCGGTGTCCGCGGCTACACGGTGATCAGCAACCCGGACCTGGTCCAGGGCATCCAGTCGCTGTTCGAAGCGGCTTGGGACGCCGCGACCGACCTCGAGTCCTACCAGGCGCGGTTCACCGAGCTGGGCGCGCGGGAGATCCTGGAGCAGCTGGCGTCGGGCTGCAAGGACGAGACGGCGGCCCGGGTCCTCGGCGTCAGCCTGCGCACCTACCGGCGCCGGGTGGCGGAGCTGATGGAGCTGCTGGGCGCGTCGTCGCGGTTCCAGGCCGGGGCCCGGGCCCGCGAAGCCGGGCTCCTGTGAGGCGGGCGCTGCCGGCGCTGCTCCTGCTGACGTCCGCGTGCACGGTGACCGGCACGGCGGTGCCGGTCGGCGGCAACCTGGCGCTGGTCGACGCCCGGCGGACGGGCGCCGCCCTCGACGCGGTGAAGACGGCCGCCGAGGCGGTGTTCAGCTACGACTCGGCGAGCCCGGGCGCCTTCGACCAGGCCGTCGCGGCGAACGTCACCGGCCCGGCGAAGGACCAGCTGACGCGGTTGTTCGACCAGATCCGGAAGAGCCCGCAGCCGGTGCACCTGGTCACGCGGGTGCGGCAGGCGGCCGCGCTCGAGTTCACCGGCGACAAGGTCCGGGACCTGGCCGTGCTGCAGCAGGACAGTGCTGCAGCAGAACGGGGCGCCACCAAGGGCCTGGCCACGGTCGCGTTCACCGCGGTCCGGGAAGGCGGGCGCTGGCGGCTCTCCGACATCGCGGTGAATCCGGCGCAACCGGCGCCGGCACCGCAGCCGGACGACGGCAGCACGGGTGGGACGCGCGACTCCGCGCTGGCGGGCGCCCGCGCGGCGGCCGGCGCGCTGTTCACGACCGACAGCACCGATCCGGAAGGCAGCTACGCGCGAGCCGAAGCGGTGACAGCCGGGCCGCTGGCGGACGACTACCGCGCGAAGAAGGCGTCCTACGTCGAGGCGATCCGCCGGAGCGGCACGAAGGTCGCGCTCGGCCCGGACCCGATGGCCGGGGTCGTCGCGCTCACCGGCGGGCGGGCGATCGTGTTGTTCTTCACGACGCTGCAGGTCACCGACCCGGCGGGAAAGGCGACCAGCCGCCCCTTCACGACCGAACTGGACGTCGTCCGGGAAGGGGCAGGCTGGAAGGTGACCGGTGTCCGGCCGGTCACCGCGGCCTAGCTCAGCGGCCCTGGTTCGCCACCGCGGCGGCGGCTTCCTTGGCGGCGTCGGGGTCGAGGTACTCGCCGCCCGGCTTCACCGGCCGCAGGTCCTCGGTGAGGTCGTAGCGCAGCGGGATGCCCGTCGGGATGTTCAACCCCGCGATGTCGGCGTCGGAGATGCCGTCGAGGTGCTTGACCAGCGCGCGCAGCGAGTTGCCGTGCGCGGCCACCAGCACCGTCTTGCCCGCGCGCAGGTCCGGCACGATCTCGGACTCCCAGTACGGCAGCAGCCGCTCCACGACGTCCTTCAGGCACTCGGTCAGCGGGGCCTGGTCGCCGAGGCCGGCGTAGCGGGCGTCGCCCGCCTGGCTCCACTTGTCCTTCGGGTCGATCGCCGGCGGCGGGGTGTCGTACGAGCGGCGCCAGAGCATGAACTGCTCCTCGCCGAACTCGTTCAGGGTCTGCTTCTTGTCCTTGCCCTGCAGGGCGCCGTAGTGGCGCTCGTTGAGGCGCCAGTCGCGCTTCACCGGGATCCAGTGCCGGTCGGCGGCGTCCAGCGCGATGTTCGCGGTGGAGATCGCGCGGCGCAGCAGCGAGGTGTGCACCACGTCCGGGAGCAGCCCGGCGTCGGCCAGCAGCCGGCCGCCCTGGCGGGCTTCGCTCTCGCCCTGTTCCGAAAGCGGTACGTCCACCCAGCCGGTGAACAGGTTTTCCGCGTTCCACGTGCTCTGCCCGTGCCGCAGCAGCACCAACGTCCCAATCTCGGCCATAGCCCACAGCCTGCCAGAACGCACCACGCAGCCGACTGGTGACCTCCGCCGCAGCGGCTGTCCTACCCAGAGTGTGTTACTCGGAAGTAACACCTCACTCTTCGACAAGTCCGCCCGCCAACAACGCGCAAAATTCCGGCGGCGGACTGCACACTGTTATCGACATTGTGAAAATTCACTCGAACGGGCTAGCCAGTAGCCTTGTGATTACCCGGCGGGATCTGACAGGTTGGCTACGTCCCGAGCGGCCGGATTCCACGCACTCCCCGGCCGGATTCGGGCATTGACCGCGGCTCGTCTCCCCCCTGCCGAGCCGCGGCCCGCCGGCCCCGTTGGCACCCCCCTCGCCACCGGGTCCTGATCGGCGGGAACTTCAGCGGGGCGGCTCGAGATCGCGACTCCCCCTCCCTCGAGCCGTCCCGCCTGTTCCGCTCAGGTCTCGCTCGGAGCCGGCGCCGGTTCCGGCGCGGGCGTCCGGCGACGGCGGTGGAGCCACCAGCCGAGCCAGCCCAGTGGCACCAGGAACAGCAGGAACGGCGCGAGCGCGCCCAGCACGGTCAGCAGGCCGCCGCCGAAGATGAGGAACGCGTGCCAGCCGCCGGCCAGCCCGCCGAGGAAGCCGCTGTGGTCCTCACCCGGCGGCGGAGGTGCGGCGACGTTGCGGATGGTCATCGCCACGGTCGCCATCGCGACGCTGCCCGCCAGCGAATTCCGCTGCTGCTCGAGTGATTCGAGCGCCGCCTCGCGGCTCGTCAGCTCGCTTTCGACCGAAGCGATCTCGGACACCGAAGTGGCCTTCGCCAGCAAGGCGCGGATCCGCTCCACCGACGCCCGCTGCGTCGCCAGCCGCGCGTCGACGTCGACGACCTGCTCGGTCACGTCCTGGGTGGTCAGCTCCCGCTTCACCAGGTTGCCGAGGTGCACGAGCTGGTCGAGCACGCCGTCGAGCCGGTCGGCGGGTACCGCGAGGTTGAGTGTCGCCAGCTCTTCACCGGTGCTCTCCTGCCCGGTGTAGCCGCCGGCGCCCTGCGCGATCCCGCGGGCCTGCGCGACGACGTCGACCACTTTGGGGGCGGTCAGTTCCAGCCGGGCGCTGCGCGAAAGCTTGCGTTCGGTGGCGCCCGGCTGCGGCGGGGTCACCTTCTCCTGCCCGGATTTACCGGTGCCCTGCTGCGGCGCGGCCGGTACCGGCCCGGAGCCGGCACTGTCCGCCATGGACGATTTCCCGTCCTGGCCCGCCGAGCAGCCCGCCAGCACGAACGCCACGCCCACGACCGCGAGCCCGGCTCTCCATCGAGTCCGCATCCTGCGTCTCCCTCCAGTTCGACTGGCGAGGAGACGGATGTCCGGATCAGGACCGTTGCACGGCCCGGGTCACGACTCGGTCAAGCCCGGTTCGTGCGGCTTCTCCGGCGCGACGAGGTGCTTGAACGCCTGGAGGTTGGCCAGGGATTCCCCCCGGGAGACGCGCCAGTCCCACTCGCGCTTGATCGACGTCGCGAAGCCGATCTCGAGCAGCGTGTTGAAGTCGCCGTCGGCCGCTTCCAGCACCTGGCCGAGCACCTTGTCGAGCTCGTCGGCGCTCATCGTCTCCTTGCCGAACCGGCCGACCAGGTAGATGTCCCCGAGATTGTCCACTGTGTAATGGACGCCGTAGAGCTTCGCGTTGCGCTGCAACAGGAAGCGGTAAACGTCCTCATGGGACTCATCGGGACGGCGGCAGACGAAGGCCTCCACCGAAAACGCGTGGTCGCCGTCGACCAGCCACGCGTTCGTCTGCAGCTTCTTCGTCCCCGGCAGCGTGACGAAGTACTTGCCCGGCCCGCGTTTGTCGTACTTCAGCTCGGCAGAGTCCAAAGTAGACTGGATCAGCTCGTCCAGGCTCACACCGCCACCTCCGCGCGCAGGTCCAGCGCGCGAGAGAAGGCGCTGGTGGCCTGAGCATAGATGTCCAGGAGCGCGTCCGTCGTCCGGCGCCAGGAGAACCGGCGCGCGTGCACGACGGCGTTGGCGGCGAGTTCGGCGCGCCGGTCCGGGCGGAGCGCGACCGCGGCCAGCGCGTCCGCCCACTCGTCGGCGCCGTGCCCGGGCACCAGCAGCCCGGAGACGCCGTGCGGCACCGCCACCGGCAGCCCGCCGACCTCGGCGGCGACCACCGGTGTCCCGCACGCCTGCGCCTCGAGGGCGACCAGGCCGAACGACTCGTTGTAGCTGGGCACCGCGACGACGTCGGCGGCGCGGAAGACGCGGGCGAGGCGCTCGCCGGGCTGCGGCGGCAGGAACCGGACCTGGCCCTCGATGCCGAGCGAACCGGCCAGCTCGCGCAGGGCCTGCGGCTGCTCGAGCCCGGTGCCCGACGGCCCGCCGACGATCAGCACGACCAGCCGCGGAGCCAGCTCGGGGCGGCGGCGCAGCATCGCGGCCGCGGCGTGCAGCAGCACGTCCGGCGCCTTGAGCGGCTGGATCCGGCCGGCGAAGGCGAGCACGACGTCGTCGTCGGCCAGGCCCAGCTCCGCGCGGGCCGCGGACTGGGAGCCCGGCGTGAAGCGTTCGAGGTCGACGCCCGGCGGCACGGCGTGCACCGCGTCCGGCTCGGCGTCGTAGAGGTCGATGAGCTGACGCGCCTCGACCGCGGTGTTGGCGACCAGCCGGTCGGCCTCGGCAACCACCTGCTCCTCGCCGATCACGCGGACGCGCGGTTCCGGCTTGTCGCCCTCGGCGAGCGCGGCGTTCTTGACCTTCGCCAGCGTGTGCGCGGTGTGCACCAGCGGCACGGACCAGCGGTCACGGGCGAGCCAGCCGACCTGGCCCGAGAGCCAGTAGTGCGAGTGGATGAGGTCGTAGTGGCCGGGTTCGTGGAAGGCCTCGGTCCGCAGCACGCCGGAGGTGAACGCGCACAGCTGGGCGGGCAGCTCGTCGCGGGCCAGCGGCTCGAACGGGCCGGCCTGCACGTGCCGCACGGTCACCCCGGGCGCCAGCTCGGCCACCGGCGGCTGGCCGGAGGCGGTCGCGCGGGTGAACACCTCGACCTCGACGCCGCGGCGGGCCATTTCAGTGGCGGTCTGGCTGACGTAGACGTTCATCCCGCCGGCGTCGCCGGTTCCGGGCTGCTCGAGCGGCGAGGTGTGCACGGACAGCACCGCGATCCGGCGCGGCACAGCGCGGAACCTCCGGATGTTGCTGGTCACCTGGGTCACGTCTCCTGCGTACGTCAGCATTCCTCGGCGAACTGCCGGAGCACCGCGTCGAACTCGGCCGCGGACTCGGCGAAGGGCGCATGCCCCCCGTCAAGGAACCAACGCCCGGTGGCACCCGGAATCTTCCCGATGGCGTGCTCCGCCGCCGCGGAGTCGATCACACGGTCGTGCGAGCCGTGCACGACCAGGGTGGGTTTGTCGATCCCGGCCAGCACGTCTTCGCTGCCGACGTCCCGGCGGAAGAGCGCCGAGCGAACCGAAGGCGGCACGCTGAGCGAAGCGCCGAGCAGGGCCTGGACCTGCGCGCCGGGCACCGGCCCGGTGACCATCTCGCGGTTGAACGCGGTGAGCGCCGGGATCGCGATGTCCGGATCGTCCGAAAGCATCGCCCGCATGTGCTCGCGCATCAGCGCGCCGACGCGGCCACCGGGCCGGTCGCGGCCGATCTCGGTGATGGCGCCGACGAGCACGAGCCCGCGCAGGCGTGCGGTGCCGTGCACCCGGATGTGGTCGGTCAACACCAGGCCGCCGTAGGACCAGGCGACGACGATCGCGTCCGGGCCGGCGAAGTCGAGCACCGCGGCGAGGTCGTCCGCCCAGACCTGCGGGTTGTCGTACCCGGAGGCCGGGACGTCGGAAGCGCCGTGTCCCCGCAGGTCCATGGCGACCAGGCGGAACCGTTCGGTCAGGGCCGGGTCGGCGAGTTGCGCGGCCCAGCACCCGCCCGACTGCGCCCAGCCGTGCACGAACACGATCGGCCTGCTGTTTTCGGCGCCCTCGACCCGCAGGCCGAGCCGGACTCCGCCGTGCCCGACGACTTCGGTGCGCACGGGCTACTTCGCACCCAGCCCTTGCCAGGCCGCCCAGCTGTAGTTCCAGTCCTTGACGTCCGAGTTCATCGGCGGGGACAGCTTCGAGCCGGTGATCTCGACCGGGTCGCCGATCATCGCCGAGTCGAAGTAGTCCTTGGCGTCGGCTTCGAGGAGGTTGACGCAACCGTGGGAGTTGTTGGTCTTCCCGATGTTGGCCGCGTTGTCCTGGTTCTCGTGGATGAACTCGCCGTGGTTGGAGAACCGGCAGGCCCACTTCTTGTTGACGTTGGTGTAGCCGTAGCGGGCGTTGTCGAAGATCGCCGACGGCTCCTTGCTCATCACGATGTAGGTGCCGTTCGGGGTGTTGCGGTCGACCTCGCCGTCCAGCCCGTTCGCGCACGGGTAGCTCTTGACCTGGGCGCCGCCGCGGTAGACGTGCATCTGATGGTCCGGCGTGTTGATCTTGACGACCTGGTTGCGGCCGATCTTGAACTTCGTGGTGACGTCGGCCTTGCCGTACGCGCCGCCGCCCAGGTCGACCCCGTAGAGCTTCGCCTCGACGTTCACGGTGACGTTCTGCGGCCAGTACTCCTTCGGCCGGTAGTCGACCTGGCTGTCGGACAGCCAGCCCCACGCGCCCTCGACGTCCTTGTCCGTCTTCACGGACAGGGCCTTCTCCACCGCCTTGCGGTCCTTGACCGGCGACGCGAACTTGACGCTGATCGGCATGGCCACGCCGACGGTCTGGTTGTCGGCCGGGTTGAGCGTGGCGCGGACCTGCTTGGCCGGGGCGATCGTGGCGAAGCTGCCCTTGAACTCGACCGGCTTGCCGTCGGAGCCGGTGGCCTTGGCGGCGTAGGTGTAGGTCTTGCCGTAGCCGAGCGGCTCGGAGCTGGTCCAGGTGAGGCCGTCGGGCGAGAGGTCGCCCTTGACCTCCTTGCCGCCGTCGGCGCTGAGCTTGCACTCGGTGAGCTTGCCGTCGGCGACCTTGAGCACGGCGGGCTTGAGCACCGGGACGTCCTTGGCGTCGGCGGCGGGCTCGGCCGTGATCTTCGCCACTGGCTGCGCGCCACCGCCCTCGCCGTCGCTGTTGGCGCCGGTCGGCTTCGCCGTGCCGCCCGTCTCGCTCGAACACGCGGCGGCGGCCAGTGCGGCCCCAGCCGCCAGAGCAGCCTTGAAGACCGTACGCCGTTCGATCACCGAAACCTCCTGAAATCCCCCGCCGACCAGCGGGCACACGCCCTTTAGCGCTGGTAGCCCGGCCGACGTTACCCGCTGATGGGCAAAGTCCAACCAGTCAGGTGGCGACGCCTTTGTCGACAAAGACGTCCTACACACGTACGGGTTGCCCGGTTCGGCTCAAATCACGCAGTTGATCAGCAGGGGTTCGGGGTGCAGCCGGACGCCGAAGCGCTCCTGGACGCCGTCGCGGACCTCGCGGGCCAGGGCGAGCAGGTCCTCCGTCGTCGCGTCGCCGCGGTTGGTCAGCGCCAGCGTGTGCTTCGTCGACAGCGAAACGCGGTTCCCCGGACCGGGGTACCCCTTGCCGAAGCCGGCGCGCTCGATCAGCCAGGCCGCGGACAGCTTGACGCCGCCGTCGGCCGGGTACTGCGGCGCCTCGGCGCCGACGACCGACGTGATCCGCGCGAGAACCGCCTCGGCCTCGGCGCCCGGCACGATCGGGTTGGTGAAGAACGAGCCTGCGCTCCACGTGTCGTGGTCGTCCGGGTCGAGCACCATGCCTTTGCCGCGACGCAGCTCGAGGACGGCTTCGCGGGCTTCGGCGGCCGGGACGCGGGCGCCGATCTCGACGCCGAGCGTGCGCGCCAGCTCGGCGTAGCGGATGGGCACGGAAAGGCCGTCTTCGCGGACCTCGAAGCGGACCGAGAGGACGACGCCGGTGTCCGTGCCCTTGAGGACGCTGGTGCGGTAGGCGAAGCCGAGTTCGTCGGCCTTGAGCGTGCGCACTTCGCGCGTCCCGCGGTCGTACAGCTCCACCGAGACGATCGACTCGGCGACTTCGCAGCCGTACGCACCGACGTTCTGGATCGGTGTCGCGCCGACGCTGCCGGGGATGCCGGAGAGGCATTCGAGCCCACCCAGCCCGGCCCCGACCAGCGCGGCGACGAACGCGTCCCAGTTCTGGCCGGCTTCGACGTCCACGTGGTGGCCGTCACGCCGCCAGCCGGTGTTCGCCACCTCGACGAGCGTGCCGTCGAACCCCGCGTCGCCGACCACCAGGTTGGAGCCGCCGCCGAGCAGCAGCACCGGCTCGCCCGCCGCGTCCGCCTCGCGGACCGCCGCGACCAGGTCTTCGCTGGTCACGGCGCTGACGAAGCGGCGGGCCGGGCCGCCGAGGCGCAGCGTGGTGTACGCGGCGAGCTTCGGGAGTTCGGAAGTACGGTTCACCCGCCTGACGGTACTGTTCGGTCCATGGGATCCCGGATCGAGCACCGCGCTGCGTTCACCGCGGACGTCGCGTCCACGTACGCGGCCGTCGCCGGCGAAGCGGCGCTGCGGGCGCGCCTGGAGGAGCTCGGCGGGCACAGCGCGGCGCTGCTGGCGTACGAGTTGTCCGACGCGGGCCTGCGGTACCAGCTGCGGCAGGGCATCAGCGCCGACAAGCTGCCGCAGGCGGTCCGGACGCTGCACAAGGGCGATCTGCTGGTGACCCGCACGCAGACCTGGCGCGTGAGCAACGACGGCACCGGCCACCAGGGCAACGCCACGGTCGAGGTCGGTGGCGTCCCGGGCGAGATCACCGCGCGGACGGCGTTGCTGGCCAACGGGGACCAGACCGTGCTGCGGACGAGCGGCGAAGTGACGGTCCGGATCCCGCTGTTCGGCGGGAAGCTGGAGAGCGTGATCGCCGACCAGGTCACGAAGCTGCTGGAGCGCGAAGCCGAATTCACCGCGAAGTGGCTCACCGAAGCAAACTGAGCCCGGTCGGCGCGCCGACGCGCGGCACGACCAACCCGAACCGCCTGCGCCGGGTCGACCGCTGGATCGCGTCCGCGCCGGCCACGTCCCGGCTGCTGCGTTCGGCCGACGCGCCCCTGGTCGTCGACCTCGGGTACGGCGCTTCCCCGGTGACGACGGTCGAGCTGGCGCGCCGGCTGCGCGGTGTCCGCCCGGACGTCCGCGTGCTCGGCCTGGAGCTGGATCCGGTGCGGGTGGCCGCCGCGCAGTCCGCCGCGGCGCCGCCCCTGCTGGACTTCCGCCGCGGCGGCTTCGAGCTCGCCGGGACGCGGCCGGTGCTGGTGCGGGCGTTCAACGTGCTCCGGCAGTACGCGGAGGACGAGGTCGCGGGCGCGTGGGACCTGATGCTCGGCTCGATGCCCGCCGAGGGCCTCCTGGTCGAGGGCACCTGCGACGAGATCGGCCGGCTGTCGACGTGGGTGCTGGTCTCCCGGGCCGGGCCGGTCTCCCTGACGTTGTCGATGCGGTTGGCCGGGCTCGAGAAGCCGTCGACGATCGCCGAGCGGCTGCCGAAGGCGCTGATCCACCGGAACGTGCCCGGTGAGCGGGTCCACTCGCTGCTGTCCGCCCTGGACGCCTGCTGGGCGACGTCGGCTCCGCACCAGGCGTTCGGCGTGCGGTCGCGCTGGCTGGAGACGGTTCGGTTGCTGGCCGCGCGCGGCCGGCCGGTGCTGGGCCCACCGTCCCGGATCCGCCTCGGCGAGCTGACCGTGCCGTGGACGGCGGTCGCTCCCGCCTGAACGTTCACCGGGCCACCCCCGCTGCGTCACCCGCGGGTGACCTTCGGTGATCACCATTGAGCCGTGGAACTCCTGGGGCAGGTCACCGAGCTGCTGCGCGATGCGCTCGGCTCGCCGTGGCTGTGGGTGGTCGTCTTCGCGGTGTCCGGGTTGGACGCGCTGCTGCCCTTCATGCCCAGCGAAACCACGGTCGTCACCGTCGCCGTCCTGCTCGGACCCGATCCCGCGCAGCTGACGCTGCTCGCCGCGGTGGCGGCCGGGGGCGCGTGGGCGGGCGACTGCCTCGGGTACGCCGTCGGCCGGGCGGCCGGGCCGCAGGCGATCGCGCGGCTGCAGCGCGGGCCCGACGGACGCCGTCGCTACGAGTGGGCCCTCGACCAGGTGCGCCGCCACGGCGGGCTGCTCATCATCGCGGCCCGCTACCTGCCGGGCGGCCGCGTCGCCAGCGCGCTCGCGAACGGCAGCCTCGGCTACCCGCTGCGCCGGTTCGTGCCGCTCGACGCCGCCGGCGCGGCGATCTGGGCGGTGTACAGCGTGCTGATCGGCTTCGCGGGCGGAGCCGCTTTCGCCGACGAGCCGGCCAAGGGCTTGCTGCTGTCCTTCAGCCTGGGCCTGGGTTTGGTGGTCGCCATCGAGGCCGGGCGGCGGCTACGGTCGGCCCATGCTCGAAGCGATCGACGTCCACGCGGACGGGCTGAAGCGGGCGGCGCTGGCGGCCGGGCCGTCGGCCCGGGTCCCGAACTGTCCGAAGTGGACTGTCCATGACCTGGTGACGCACATCGCGTTCGTGCACGGCTTCGCGGTCGGCCTGGCGGTGAACCGGCCGGTGCGACCCGAGCCGCCGTCGGGCTGGGACGACGTCCTCGGGTGGTGGGACGGCCAGCGCCTGGCCCTGCGCGAAGCACTCGGCCGCGACCCGGAAGCCCCCGCTTTCTCGCCGTACCCGGGCTTCGCCACGACGGTCGGCGACTGGACGCGGCGGATGGCGCACGAGACGGCGATCCACCGCCTCGACGCCGAATCGGCCCTCGAAGACGGCCCGGAGACGCGCTTCTCCCCCGCGTTCTCGAACGACGGGATCGACGAGTTCCTGACCTACCTGACCCCGCGCCTGGGCAACAAGGCCGACGTCCGCGTCACGACACCGGAGCGCACGTGGGTCCTCGGCGAGCCCGGCGCGGAGGTCACCGGCGCCGCCGACGAGGTTTACCGGGCGCTGTGGGGACGTCCGCACCAGGCGTCGGTCACGGGTGACCTCGCACCACTCGCGGCGCCCTGACCAGCGCCAGGGAGAATGCACGGCGTGACCGCTCCCGAACGCCGCTACGTCATCACCTTCGGCTGCCCCGACCGCACCGGCATCATCGCCCGGATCTCCGGGTTCCTCGCCGAGCACGGTGGCTGGATCGTCGAGGCGGCCTACCACACCGACCCGGACACGGGCTGGTTCTTCACCCGCCAGGTGGTCCGGGCCGACTCGCTGCCCTTCGCCGCCGACGAGCTGCGCGCCCGCTTCGCCGAGGTGGCCGCGGAGCTGTCCGCCGAGTCGAGCTGGCAGGTCAGCGACACCGGCGAGCGGCGCCGCGCGGTGATCCTCGTCTCCAAGGCCGGGCACTGCCTGTACGACCTGCTCGGCCGGGTGGCTTCCGGGGAACTCGACGTCGACGTCGCCGCGGTGATCGGCAACCACGACTCACTGGCCGACATCACCCGCGCGCACGGCATCCCGTTCCACCACGTGCCGTTCCCGCCCGGCGACAAGGCGGCGGCGTTCGAGCGGGTGCGCAAGCTGGTCGACGAGCACGACCCGCACGCGGTGGTGCTGGCCCGGTTCATGCAGATCCTGCCCGCGGACCTGTGCCGCGAGTGGGCCGGGCGGGCGATCAACATCCACCACAGCTTCCTGCCGTCGTTCATCGGCGCGAAGCCGTACCACCAGGCCCACACGCGCGGGGTGAAGCTCGTCGGCGCGACCTGCCACTACGTGACGGCGGACCTCGACGCGGGCCCGATCATCGAGCAGGACGTCATCCGCGTCGACCACGGCGACTCGGTCGAGGACATGGTCCGCAAGGGCCGGGACATCGAAAAAGTCACCCTCGCCCGCGGCCTCCGGTGGCACTTGGAGAACCGCGTGCTGGTGCACGGCAACCGCACCGTGGTGTTCTGACGCGGTTGCCGTGCCCGGGAGGTCACGCGCCGATGGTCTTGGCGTCGATGACGAACCGGTAGCGCACGTCGGAGTTCTCGACGCGCTCGTAGGCCTCGTTGACCTTGTCCGCGGAGATGGTCTCGATCTCCGCGCCGATGCCGTGCTCCGCGCAGAAGTCCAGCATCTCCTGGGTCTCGGCGATGCCGCCGATCATCGAGCCGGCCAGCACCTTGTTGCCGCCGATCAGCGAGAACGCGCGGTAGGCCAGCGGCTCGCCGGGCGCGCCGACGTTCACCATCGCGCCGCCGACCCGCAGCAGGCCGAGGTAGGCGTCCACCGGCAGCTTGGCCGACACGGTGTTGAGGATGATGTCGAACTTGCCCCGCAGGACGTCGAACGTCGACTCGTCGCTGGTGGCGTAGTAGTCCTTCGCGCCGAGCTTGAGGCCGTCCTCCTGCTTCTTGAGGCTCTGGCTCAGCACGGTCACGTCGGCGCCCATCGCGGCGGCGATCTTGACGGCCAGGTGGCCGAGCCCCCCGAGGCCGATCACGGCGACCTTCTTGCCGGGGCCGGCGCCCCAGTGGTGCAGCGGCGAGTAGGTGGTGATGCCCGCGCACAGCAGCGGCGCGGCGACGTCGAGGCCGATGCCCTCCGGGATGCGGCAGACGAAGGCGTCCTTCACGACGATCTGGTTGCTGTAGCCGCCGTAGGTGTTCTCGCCGTCGAACCCGACGCCGTTGTAGGTCTGGACGTTGCCGTTGACGCAGAACTGCTCGGTGCCGGCCAGGCAGTATTCGCACTGGCCGCAGGAGTCGACCATGCAGCCGACGCCGACGCGGTCGCCGACCTGGTACTTCGTGACGTCCGAGCCGACCGCGGCGACCACGCCGGCGATCTCGTGGCCCGGGACCATCGGGAAGATCGCCTGCCCCCAGTCCTCCTTGACCTGGTGGATGTCGCTGTGGCAGATGCCGGCGTAGGCGATGTCGATCAGCACGTCGCCGGGACGCAGGTCACGGCGCTCGATCGTGGTCGGCGCCAGCGGCGCGCCCGGCGCCGGAGCGGCGATGGCGTGCGTGGTGGTGCTCATGGAACCCTCCAAGTTCAAGTACCGTTGTTCGTAAGAGGCCTCTTACATCTCTACGTAAGAGGTGTCTTACATATTTCGACCGAGAGATGTGATCCAGGTCATGGGCGGCAAGTACCACCACGGCGACCTCCGCGGCGAGCTCGTGCGCGTTTCGCTCGACCTGATCGCCGAACAGGGGCTGGCCGGATTCTCCGTGGCGGAGGTCGCGCGCCGGACGAAGGTCAGTCCAGGTGCGCCGTACCGGCACTTCGCCGACCGCGAGACCCTGCTGGCCGAGGTCGCCTGCCACATCGCCTGCCAGCTGGCGGAGCGCGTCGCCGCGGCGGCCGGCGAGCACGAGAACCCGGCGGACGCCCTGGCCGCGGCCGCGGGCGCGTACACGCGGTACCTGATCGAGCGGAGGGCGGGGATGAACGTCATCTACGCCGACGGCCTGCACGGCCCGGAGCACGTCGGCCTGCACGAGCAGACCCGACGGCTGACCGACGAGTTCCTGATGCGCTGCCTGGCCGTCGCCCCGGACCCGGCGACGGCGCTGGAGCTGATGGAGCAGCTGTTCACCCAGGCCCACGGCTACGGCACGTTCCAGCTCGACGGCGTCTTCGTGAAGCACGGCTATTCGGCGGACCTGGTGGTGCAGAAGTCCACCGAGGCCGCGCGGATCGTGATCGCGGGCCGGACTGTCGGTGGTGACCGCTAGGTTGGGCGCATGGGGATCATCCAGGGGACAGTCGTCGACTCACACGAGGCACTGCGCGAGGTCGTCGGCGAGGTGGCCGAGCTGACGCAGAAGAAGGTCATCGACCGGATCGACGAGCACGCCCGGAACCTGATCGCGCA
This sequence comes from Amycolatopsis sp. NPDC058278, assembly GCF_042881395.1. Lineage (NCBI taxonomy): Bacteria > Bacillati > Actinomycetota > Actinomycetes > Pseudonocardiales > Pseudonocardiaceae > Amycolatopsis > Amycolatopsis sp. NPDC058278. Next base: position 119,559 of record NZ_JBHVXZ010000007.1, read on the forward strand.
CTCGCCGTTCGTGCTGCTGGCCACGTCGGCGCCGGACGGCAGCTGCGACGTCTCCCCGCGCGGCGACCCGGCCGGCTCGGTGCTGGTGCTCGACGAGAAGACGCTGGTCCTCGCGGACCGGCCGGGCAACAAGCTGATCGACAGCTTCCGCAACATCGTCGACAACCCGCACGCCGGGCTGCTGTTCCTGGTGCCGGGCATGAACGAGACGCTGCGGGTCAACGGCCGCGCGAAGCTGGTGTCGGACGCGCCGTTCTTCGACGACCTGGTGGTCAAGGGGAAGCGGCCGCAGCTCGCGGTGGTCGTCGAGGTCGAAGAGCTGTACATGCACTGCGCGAAGGCGTTCCTGCGGTCGTCGCTGTGGCAGCCGGAGACCTGGCCGGACCGCTCGACCCTGCCTTCGCTGGGCACGATCATGCGTGACCAGATGGCTTTGCCGATCGCCGCCGAAGAGCTCGACGCGCGGCTCAACGAGCGGGCGTTGACCCAGCAGTACTGATCCCGGCGACGACGTCGAGGAGGCCGGGGAACTTCGCCTCGAACTCCGGGTGGCGCAGGCGCACGAACGTGCCGTTGCCCGCGTCGCGCTGCCGGACCAGGCCGGCCTGGCGCAGCACCTTCCAGTGGTGCGTGCGGGTCGACTTGGCGAGCGGCAGCGGGAACGACGAGCACGCCCGCTCGCCGCCGTCACCGCGGAGCAGTTCGAGCACCACGGCGCGGCGGTGCGGGTCGGCGAGGGCGGACAGCACCGTGCCGAGGTCGACATCGGCCATTTCCGGAATCGGCAGTTCACCGGGCATGCTGGACATGGTACGACATCTGTCGTACCTTCGGTCAGGTACGAGAACCTTCGAACCTCCGGAGTGCCGCATGCTGTGCGTCCTCGACGTCAACGAGACCTTGCTGGACCTCGCCGCCATCGACCCCGTCATCGGCGGACCCGAGCTGCGCCGCGAGTGGTTCGGCCTGGCGATCCACACCGTTCTGACCGTGACGGCGACCGGCGGCTACCGCGACTTCGCGGGCATCGCCGGCGACGCCGCGGTCGAGGTCGCCGCCCGGCACGGGCGGGACGCCGACCTCACGAAGATCGGCGAGGGGCTACGCAGCCTCCCCGCCCATCCGGACGTCGAACCCGGCCTGGTGAAACTGCGCGAACAGGGTCACACCATCGTCGCCCTCACGAATTCGCCGCTCGCCACCGCCGAGGCGCAGCTGCTGAACGCCGGGCTGGCCCCGCTGCTCGACCGGATCTTCTCGGCCGAGCAGGTGGGCAGGCTCAAGCCCGCGCCGGAGCCCTACCGGCAGGTCGCGGCCGCCTATCCCGGGGAGCGGGCGGTCATGATCGCCGCACACGACTGGGACATCGCGGGCGCCCAGGCCGCGGGGCTCGAGACGGCGTTGCTCACCCGTCCCGGCGTCCACCCGCTGCCCGGCTCGCCCGCGCCCACCTACACCGCGTCGACCCTGCCGGAGCTGGCCGGACTCCTCTAGTCCGCGATCCGGACCAGCATCTTGCCGGTGTTGGCGCCCGACAGCAGGCCGAGGAACGCCTCCGGCGCGTTGCGGATGCCGTCGACGAAGGTCTCCGAGTACTTGATCTCGCCGGAGTTCACCAGCGGCGCCACCTCGGTGACGAACTGCTGCTGCAGGTGCCAGTGGTCGATCACCAGCAGGCCGCGGATGGTGAGCCGCTTGGCGATCACCTGCGCGAGGTTGCGCGGCGCCGGGGTCGGCTCGGTGGCGTTGTACGTGGAGATCATCCCGCAGACGGCGATCCGGCCGTGCACGGTGATCGCGTCGATCGCGGCTTCGAGGTGCTCGCCGCCGACGTTGTCGAAGTAGACGTCGATCCCCTCCGGCGCCGCCTGGTGCAGCTGCTCGGCGACCGGCCCGTCCTTGTAGTTGAACGCGGCGTCGAAGCCGAGGTCGTCGATCAGGTGGCGGACCTTCTCCGCCGAACCCGCCGAGCCGATGACGCGCTTGGCGCCCTTGAGCTTCGCGAGCTGCCCGACCAGCGAGCCGACCGCGCCGGCCGCGCCCGAGACGAACACCGTGTCGCCCGGCTTGAACTCGGCCGACTCCAGCAGGCCCGCGTACGCGGTCAGGCCCGGCATGCCGAGCACGCCGAGGTACGTCGACAGCGGCGCCGCGGCCCCGTCGACCTTGACGTACCGGCCCGCGTCCAGCACGGCGTGGGTGCGCCAGCCGGCCTGGTGCAGCACGTGGTCACCCGGCTTGACGTCGTCCACGTGGGACTCGACGACCTCGCCGACCGCGCCCCCGGACATGACCTCGCCGACCTGGAACGGCGGCGCGTAGGACTTGACGTCCTTCATGCGGCCGCGCATCGCGGGGTCGACGCTCATGATCAGGTTGCGGACCAGGATCTGGCCGTCACCCGCCGCCGGCACCTCGGTCTCGACGATCTCGAAGTTGTCGTGCGTCGGAACGCCTTCCGGACGGGAAGCCAGCCGGATTTCGGTCGCCGTGCTCATCGTCGAATCTCCTCAAGTCTCGAAGCGGGGCTGACGCCCCGGATTCCACCCGATGTAACCAGCTAACCGGGGCGCAGATTCCGATTGTGACGAGCTACACGATCTCCGCCAGCTTCTCCAGCACGCCGTCGTAGATCTTCTTGAGCCCGCCCGGCGCGAAGGTCTTCTCGAAGAAGCCGCCGATGCCGCCGGCGCCGTCCCAGGTGGTCTCGATCTTCACGACGCTGCGTTCACCCGCTTCGGTGACCGTCCAGGTGGTGACCATGCTGGAATTCGCGTCGGTCTCGACCAGCGTCCCCGGCCGCGGCTCGGTCACCGTCGCGTTGACGTCGCGCACGCGCTTGGAGGTCGCCTGCAGCTTCCAGCTCGCCTTGGTCCCGGCGCCGACCCCGCCTGCAGTGACCTGGTAGTCGCGGTAGTGCTCGGTGAGCAGCTTCGGCCGCGTCTCGGCGTAGTCGGCGACGAGCGCGCGGACCTTGTCGGCCGGGGCGTCGATGGTGCGCTCCGCGGTGGCCGTGACCTTTCCCATTTGACTCCTTCTCCCGGCGTACAGATCAGGGTCCACGATTTCACCGCGCGCCGCACCCGCGGCGGGCGCCCTGGCACGTCCCAGATAGTGAGCGGCGGAAGTCCGCTCTGGACACCTGTTTCCGCAGGTCAGAGATCTGCGCGAAGCGACGGAAGTGGCGTAACACGGTGTTAACGTCCGCTGGCCATTCTCGCCGCCATGCCCACGACACCCCGGCGGACGAGGTCCGACAGCGCCAGGCAGGTCGCCGACCTGCTGCGCCGTCAGGTGCTGGCCGACGAGACGCTGCCGTGCGAGGAGGACCTCACGGTGGAGTTCTCGGCGACCCGGAACACCGTGCGGGAGGCGCTGGCACTGCTGCGCGACGACGGCCTGATCGCGCGCCAGCCCGGCGTCGGCACGGTCGTCGTCGGGCACAAGTACCCGCACGGCCTCAACCGGCTGGCCGGGCTCGCCGAGGTGCTGCGGGAACACGGCGAAGTCACCAACGACGTCCGGACCGCGGACCTGGTGCCCGCGCCCGCCGTGGTGGCGCACCGGCTCGGCGTGCCCGAGCGCTCGGAGGTCGTCTACCTGGAGCGGCTCAGAAAGCTCGACGGCGTCCCGCTGTCACTCGACCTCACCTACCTGCTGCCGGAGATCGGGAAACCGCTGCTGGAGCACGACCTCGCCGGCCGCGACGTCTTCGCGCTCATCGAAGAGACGTCCGGGCAGCGGCTGGGCTACGCCGACATCGACGTCGAAGCCCTCAACGCCGACCCCGAAACCGCCGCTGTGCTGGGGGTGCCGCCGGGCGCGGCGCTCCTGCGGTGGGAGCGCCTCACGCACTTCGCCGACGGACGGCCCGTCGACCTCGAATACATCCGGCTGCGCGGAGACCGCCTCACCATGCGCGCCCGCCTCGACCGTTCCTGAAGGAGACCGCCATGCCCCTCGTACCGAGCCGGATCGACGTCCCGGTGACGATCGACGAGTCGAAGTGCCTCGACGGCTGCCGCCTGTGCGTCGACATGTGCCCGCTCGACTCGCTGGCCATCGACCCGGACACCGACAAGGCGTACATGCACGTCGACGAGTGCTGGTACTGCGGGCCGTGCGCGGCGCGCTGCCCGACCGGTGCGGTCACCATCAACATGCCCTACCTGCTGCGGTGAAGGCCGCCCGGCTCCTGCTCGCCGCCGCGCTGCTGGCCGCGGGCTGCACCGCGAACGCGTCGTCGTCGAAGGACGTCGACGTCGTGATCGGCTACCAGTCGAAGACGATCAACACCGTCACCGCGGGCACGCTGCTCCGCTCGCTCGGGTACTTCGAGCAGCGCCTCGCCGACCTCGGCAAGCGGGACGGGAAGCGCTATCACGTCACCTGGCAGGACTACTCGACCGGCGCGCCGATCACCGCGCAGATGGTCGCGGGCAAGATCGACATCGGCTCGATGGGCGACTACCCGTTGCTCATCAACGGTTCCCGGACGCAGGAGTTCGGCGACGGCCGCACCAAGCTGATCGCCGCCACCGGCTACAACCTGCTCGGCGCGCTGAACATGGTCGTCGTGCCGCCGGACTCGCCGGCCCGCACCCTGGCCGACCTGCGCGGCAAGAAGATCTCCACCAGCATCGGCTCGGCCGGGCACGGCACCACCGTGCACGCCCTGCAGAACATCGGCATCGGCACCGGCGAGGTCCACCTCCAGAACCAGGCGCCCGCGGTCGGCGCGTCCGGGCTGCTGTCCGGGTCGGTCGACGCGCTCGGGCAGTTCGTCGCGTGGCCGGGCCAGCTGGTGTTCGCGAACCAGGCCCGGCTGCTCTACGACGGCTCGGCGCTGAAGCTGCCGACGTGGCACGGCGTGGTCGTGCGGGAGTCCTATGCGGACAGTCACCACGACGTCGTCACGGAGTTCCTGCGCGCCCAGCGCGATGCGACGGACTACCTGCACACGCACCCGATGGACGCGGCGCTGAAGGTCGCGACCGCCACGAAACTCCCGGCCGAGGTCGTCTACCTCTACAACGGCGCCGGCGGCATGGTCACCTTCGACCTGCCGCTGAAGCGCCCGCTGCTCGGCGCGCTGGAAACCGACGCGCCGTTCCTGCGCTCGATCGGCAACATCAAGCGGCTCGACCTCGGCGCGTTCGTCGACGACCGGTACCTGCGGGAGATCTACGGTCCGGCTTACGACAGTGCAGCATCCATTTTGGACAACCCGGCGCCGGTGACCGGCTTCGACACGACGTGCTCGCGGCCCGTCACCGATCCGCGCACCGCCGGTGAGCTGTGGCTGACCGGGGAGACCGCGACGCACCCCGCGGCCACGCCATCGTGCCTGCTCAAGGCGGTGGCGCACGCCGGAAAGCCGGTCCGCGCGGCCTACGTCCCGGACGCGGCCACGGGCACCCGCTGGTTCGCGGACAAGGCCGTCTGGGTGCGCGAGGCGGGCGGCGCGCTGCTGCCCTTCACCACCGAAGACGGCGCCCGCGCCCACCTCGCCGGGCACCCCGGCTCGATCGTCAGCTACGCGCAAGCCGTGGAGGAGTCCCGATGACCCAGACCCTCGAACACGAACCCACCGCCGTCGCCGCTCCACCCGCGCCACCGAGACGGCGGTTCAGCCGGCTCGCCGTCCGCGTGGGCAGCATCGTCGCCGCGCTGGTGGTGTGGGAGCTGCTGACCGCGTTCGACGTCGACGTGTGGCTGCACTTCGACCGCCTGCCCACGCCGGTCGAGGTCGCCCGCGACCTCGGCTACCAGCTCGGCACCGCCGTCTACTACCAGGACCTGCTCGATTCCCTGCGCCGCATCGTCACCGGGTTCGCGCTGGCCGCGGTGTTCGGGATCGGCCTCGGCACGGCGATCGCGCGCTCCCGCGGCACGTCCGACGTCGTCCAGCCGCTGCTGGAGGTCCTGCGGCCGATCCCCGCCATCGCGATGGTGCCCATCGCGATCCTGCTGTTCCCCAGCAACGAGCAGGGCATCGTCTTCATCACCTTCGTCGCCGCGTTCTTCCCGGTGGTCGTCTCGACGCGGCACGCGGTGCGCGCGCTGCCGGTGGTCTGGGAGGACGCGATCCGCACGATGGGCGGCTCGCGGCGGCGCGTGCTGTGGAACGTCGTCCTGCCGGGCGCGCTGCCCGGCGTGTTCGGCGGGTTGTCCGTCGGCATGGGCGTTTCGTGGATCTGCGTGATCTCGGCGGAGATGATCTCCGGCGAGTTCGGCGTCGGCTACCGGACCTGGCAGGCCTACACCGTCGTCGACTACCCCGGCGTGATCGTCGGGATGCTCACCATCGGCCTGCTCGGCTGGGTCACCTCGGCCGCCGTCGAACTGCTCGGCCGCCGCGCCACCCGCTGGCTGCCCCGAGGGGAGAACTCATGAGCTTGCGCATCGAGAACCTGACCGTCCACTACGGACAACGCGCGGTGCTGTCCGGCATCGACCTGGACATCGCCGACGCCGAGATCCTGGCCGTCACCGGGCCTTCGGGGTGCGGCAAGTCGACGCTGCTGCGCACCCTTTCCGGCCTGCTCCCGGCGTCGTCGGGCCGGATCCTGTCCGCCGGCGTGCCGGTGACCGGCACGTCGGCCGAGCGCGCCCTGGTGTTCCAGGACGACGGGCTGCTGCCGTGGCGTTCGGTGCGCCGCAACGTCGAGCTGCCACTGTCGATCCGGCGCGTCCCGCGGGGCCGGCGGCGGACCGAAGCGGAGTCCTGGCTGTCCCAGGTCGGCCTGGCCGGGTACGAGGACCACCTGCCGCGGGAGCTCTCCGGCGGCATGCGGCAACGCGTCCAGCTCGCCCGCACCCTCGCCGGGTCGCCGCGGGTGATCCTGGCCGACGAGCCGTTCGGGGCGCTGGACGCCCAGACCCGCACGGCCATGCAGCGGCTGCTCGTGGAGGTCTGGCGCAAGCGGCCGACGACCGTGGTGTTCGTGACCCACGACGTCGACGAGGCGCTGTTCCTGGCCGACCGCGTCGCGGTGCTGACCCGCGACGGGCGGCTCGCGAAGGTCGTCGAATCGTCGCGGCCGCGGAAGGCCGAGCCCGCGGTGGCGGCCGAGCGCGCCCAGGTCCTGGACGGGCTGGTGGCGGCATGACGTTCGAGGCACCCCCGCTGACCTCGCGGACGCACTTCGAGACCGACGTCCTCGTCATCGGCGGCGGGACGGCCGGGACGATGGCCGCGCTGACCGCCGCCGAGCACGGCGCGAACGTGCTGCTGCTGGAGAAAGCGCACGTCCGGCACTCGGGTGCGCTGGCCATGGGCATGGACGGCGTCAACAACGCGGTCATCCCGGGCAAGGCCACGCCCGAGGACTACGTCGCCGAGATCACCCGCGCCAACGACGGCGTCGTCAACCAGTCCACTGTGTACCAGACCGCGCGGCGCGGCTTCGCCATGGTGCAGCGGCTGGAGAAGTACGGCGTCAAGTTCGAAAAGGACGAGTACGGCGAGTACGCCGTCCGCCGCGTGCACCGGTCCGGCAGTTACGTGCTGCCGATGCCGGAGGGCAAGGACATCAAGAAGGTGCTCTACCGCGTGCTGCGGCAGAAGCACATGCGCGAGCGCATCACCATCGAGAACCGCGTGATGCCGGTGCGGGTGCTGACGTCCGGCGGGAGGGCGGTCGGCGCCGCCGGGTTCAACACGCGGACCGGCGAGTTCGTCACGGTTTCGGCGTCCGCGGTCATCCTGGCGACCGGCCCTTGTGGCCGGTTGGGCCTGCCGTCGAGCGGCTACCTGTACGGGACGTACGAGAACCCGACCAACGCCGGTGACGGGTACGCGATGGCCTATCACGCGGGCGCCGAGCTGTCCGGGATCGAGTGCTTCCAGATCAACCCGCTGATCAAGGACTACAACGGCCCGGCCTGCGCTTATGTCGCCAATCCGTTCGGCGGCTACCAGGTCAACGCGGCCGGGGATCGCTTTGTCGACTGCGACTACTGGTCCGGGCAGATGATGGCCGAGGTGGCGCGCGAGATCTCGTCGGCACGCGGGCCGATCTACCTCAAGCTGACGCACCTGCCGGAGGAGACGCTCGGCGCGCTGGAGAACATCCTGCACACGACCGAACGGCCGACGCGCGGGACGTTCCACGCCACCCGTGGCCACGACTACCGCACGCACGACGTCGAGATGCACATCTCGGAGATCGGCCTGTGCGGAGGCCATTCGGCGTCCGGCGTCTGGGTGGACGAAAACGGCGCGACGACGGTTCCGGGCCTGTACGCGGCGGGCGACCTCGCCTGCGTGCCGCACAACTACATGATCGGCGCGTTCGTCTACGGCGATCTCGCGGGCGCGCACGCCAGCACGCACCTCGCTTCGCGGGTTCCCTTGCCGGAGGACCAGATCGGTCTCGCGCACGAGCTGATCTACCGGCCGTTGTCCACTCCGGACGGTCCGCCGCAGCAGCAGGTGGAGTACAAGCTGCGGCGGTTCGTCAACGACTACGTGGCCCCGCCCAAGACGACGGCGAAGCTGGAGATCGCCCTCGAGACGTTCGCGCGGATGACCGGCGAGATCGCGGGCATGGGCGCGCGGACGCCGCACGAGCTGATGCGCTGCGCCGAGGTGACGTTCATCCGCGACTGCGCCGAAATGGCGGCGCGGGCGTCGCTGGTGCGGACCGAGAGCCGGTGGGGCCTCTACCACGACCGCACCGATCACCCGGGCCGCGACGACGTCTCGTGGCTCGCGCACCTGAACCTGCGCAAGACGGCGTCCGGGGAGATGGAGTTCCTGAAGCGGCCGGTGGCGCCCTACGTCGTGCCGGTGCCGGAGTTCTCGGTGCCGGACTTCGACGTCGAGGTCCTCGGTACCCACACGGCCTTCAGCGGGCACACGCCGCCGGACGTGGCCACCGTCTCTTCGGCGCGGACGCATTCGTCGCCGCGGGTCCTCGAAGTCGTCGCCATGGCGGAGGAACAGCCGTCGCTCTCCTCGTTGTCGCCGTACCTGTCCGATCCGGATGCGGAGGTGCGGACGACGGCGATCGCGGTGCTCACCGAGTCGGCGCCGGACGGCTTCGGGCCGGCGCTGGTCACGGCGTTGCACGACATCGACGCGCGGGTGCGGGCCGCGGCGGCGGCCGGGCTGCGGGAGCTGGTGGAGGTGCTGACGCCGTCGTCGTCCCTGGCCGGCGGGCTGCGGTCGGCGCTGACGGTGTCCGACGCCGACGTGCGGTCCGTGGCGCTGGACGTCCTGCGGGCGCTGCGGCTCGGCGACGCGCCGTTGTTCGCCGCGTCGCTGGCCGACCCGGCGGTCGTGGTCCGGCTGGAGGCGGTCCGCGGCCTGGTGTCGCTGGACGCGGCTTCGACGCTGGCGGAGGCGGCCTCGGACGCGTCACGCGAGGTGCGGGTCGCGGTGGCGGCCGGGCTGGGGACGATCGGCGACCCGCGGGCCACCGGGACGGTGTCCGCGCTGGCCGTCGACCCGGACCTGCTCGTGCGCGCGGCCGCGCTGACCGCCGCCGCCGACCTCGGCTGCGGCGGCGACCTGCCGGACCTCGCGGTGGCCGCGGCCGCCGACCCGGCGTGGCAGGTGCGCCGCGGCGCGGCGACGGCTTTGGGAGCGCTGGCCGCGCCGTCGGAACCACTGCTCGGAGCCTTGGAAGACGAGCACCCCAACGTCCGGCGGGCGGCCGTCCAGGCGCTGGGCAAGTGGGCGGACTCGGCCGAGGTCGCCGCGCGGCTGCGGGCGCGGCGCGGCGACTCGGACGCCGACGTCCGCGCGTACACGCGGATGGCCCTCGGCGGTTAGGCTGCTCTCCAGCCGACTGATACGAGGGTCATATGAGTGCGGGAGCACACCGCCGGTCGACGGTGGCGGTGAAGGACGCGCTGCGTGAGCTGCGCAACCAGCTTTCGCTGCTGAACCACCAGGTCAGCGCCCAGCTGGCGCTCAAGGACGTCGACCTCGACTGCCTGGAGCTGATCGCCCGGCACGGCCCGCTCGGCCCGAGCGCGCTGGCCCGCCGGGCCGGGCTGCACCCGGCGACGATGACCGGCATCCTCGACCGGCTCCAGAAGGGCGGCTGGATCGTCCGCGAACGCGACCCCGAGGCGGCCGACCGGCGCTCGGTCACCGTCCGCGCGGTCCGCGGCCGCAACGGGGAGCTGTTCCGGCTGTACGCGGGGATGAACACCGCGATGGACGAGCTCTGCGCCGGCTACAGCGAGGACGAGCTGGCGCTGATCGCCGGGTTCCTGCGCCGCGCGACGTCGGCGGGCCAGGACGCGACCGGGTCGCTGACCGGCGGCTGAGCAGCGGTTTCTGTGCTGTACTCGGGGGCATGTGGCAGTCAGGCGACGCGTACGAGGCCTACATCGGACGGTGGAGCCGCCGGATCGCGGAGACGTTCGTCCGGCAGCTCGGCGCCCCGGCGGGCCGGCGCTGGCTCGACGTCGGCTGCGGCACCGGCGCACTGACTTCGGCGGTGCTGACGGCGGCCGACCCCGCCGAAGTCGTCGGTGCCGACCCGTCCGAGGGATTCCTGAAGACGGCTCGCGCCCGCGTGACCGACCCACGGGCGACGTTCACCCTCGCCGACGCCCGCTCGCTGCCGTTCCCGGACGCCCGGTTCGACGTGGTCGTGTCGGGCCTGGTCTTGAACTTCGTCCCCGACCCGGACCGCGCCGCGGCGGAGATCGCGCGCGTAACCGCGCCGGGTGGCCTGGCCGCCACCTACCTGTGGGACCTCGCCGAGGGCATGGAGCTGATCCGCCGCTTCTGGGACGCGGCCGGCGAGCTCGACCCGGAGACGGTCGCCGAGCTGGACGAGGGCCGCCGGTTCCCGCTGTGCCGCCCGGAGCCGCTGGGCCGGTTGTGGACGGACGCGGGCTTCACGGCGGTGTCCGTCGGCGAGATCAGGATCCCGACGGTGTTCGCGGACTTCGACGACTACTGGCAGCCGTTCCTCGGCGCGCAGGGCCCGGCGCCGACGTACCTGGCCACGTTGCCGCAGGCGCACCGCGACCGGATCCGCGAGCTGCTGCGCAGCCGCCTGCCGGCGAATCCGGACGGCTCGATCCCGCTGACGGCCCGGGCGTGGGTCGTCAGCGGGACCGCGTAGCTCAGAGCCCGGCCTGGCCCAGCCAGTCCTTCGCGACGTCTTCGGCTCGTTCGCCGTCGGAGTCGACGCGCTTGTTCAGGTCCCGCATGACGTCGGTCGTCAGCTTCGCGCTGACGGCGTTCACGGCGTTGGCGAAGTCGGCGCCACGCTCGTCGAGCACCTTCTTGGTCACCGCGGGCACGACGTTCTCGGTCGGCACGATGTTGAGGTCGTCCTTGAGCACGGTGTACTTCGAGTCACCGGTCAGCGGGCTGACCGAGTCGACCGGGATGACCGTGACGGCCCCGGACTTGAGCTGCTCGACGCGCGGCCCGGCCTCCTGGATCGTCTGGAAGGTGATGTTGGTCAGCTTGTAGACGTCCGTGAAGCCCTTGAAGCACGGAAGGCGCTTCTCGCACTCCGGGGGGCCGGCCATGACGACCTTGTCGAGCTTCTTCAGGTCGCTGATCGACGCGATGCCCTTTTCCTTGGCCAGGTCGGACTTGATGATGTAGGTGTTCTTGTCCTCGGCGGCCGCGAAGTTCAGCAGCCCGATGCCGCTGGCCTCGAACAGCTTCGCCAGCTGCTCGTGCTCCTCCTGCGCGGTCTTGCCGGCCTCCTTGCCGAAGCCGGTGGTGATCGCCGCACCCTGGTACTCCGGGATGAACTGCAGCTCACCGGACTTCAGCGACGGGTAGATCAGCTCCCGCGACCCGAGGTTCAGCTTGCGCGTCACCGGGTAGCCCTTGGCCTCCAGCGCCTGCGCGTAGATCTCGGCGAGGATCTGGCTGTCGGTGAAGTTGAAGGACGCGACGACGATCGGCGCCCCGCCCTTGCCCTGCGCGGCGGGCTTGTCACCACTGTCGCCGCCGCCACAGGCGGCCAAACCGAGCGTCGCCGCGAGGGCCACCGCCACCACGGACGCGTTACGGAACCAGCGCACGAATCCCCACTCCTTCGTCACTCCAACAGACGAAAGGACCCTAGTCCCGACCTCCGACAAGAATCCACATCGTGGGAGATAGCCCCCCAAATTCCCACTCCGCGGAATATTTGGGCCCGATCGGGGTAGGGTCGCCCGGTGCACGTGAACACGGTGACGCCGCTGGCCGCCGACAGCGGGCCCCCGATCTTCCAGTGGAAGTGGGTGGACCGCAACGCCGACGCCATCGTCCAGCGCCTCGTCGAGCACATCTCGCTGACCGGCGCCGCGCTCGGCATCGGCCTGGTGGTTTCGATCGGGCTCGCCGTGGTCTCCCTGCGTTACCGCTGGTCGTACCCGGTGATCCTCGGCACGGCGGGCGCGTTGTACGTGATCCCGAGCCTGGGCGCGTTCGCGGTTCTGGTGCCGTTCTTCGGGCTGACGTTCGTCTCCGCGATGATCCCGCTCGCGACGTACACGCTGCTCATCCTGATCCGCAACATCGTCACCGGCGTCGACCAGGTGCCGAACGAGGTCCGCGAGGCCGCGGTCGGGATGGGGTACACGCGCGGCAGGCTGCTCTGGCAGATCGAGCTGCCCCTCGCCCTGCCGGTGGTGATCGCCGGCCTGCGTGTCGCGGCGGTGACGACGATCGGCCTGGTGACGGTCACCTCGATGCTCGGCCTCGGCGGTCTGGGCTACTTCATCCGCGCGGGCATCCAGACGGCGACCCCCAACCCGACGATGATCATCGTCGGCGTGGGCCTCTCGGTCGTCCTGGCGGTGGTGGTCGACCTGGTCCTCTGGCTCAGCGAGCGCGTGCTGGCGCCCTGGTCGCGGAAGGTGCGGACGCGATGAGCTTCCTCGACCAGCTGAACGCGTGGCTCGCGGACCCGAACCGCTGGAGCTGGACCGACAAGGCCGGCGTCCCGTACCGCACCCTGGAGCACCTCAGGTTTTCCCTCCTCGCCCTGGCGATCGCGGCGGCGCTGACCATTCCGGCGGCGCTGTGGCTCGCCCACTACCGCCGCGGCGCGTTCCTCGCAAGCAGCGCGGTGAACATCGGGCGCGCGATCCCGAGTTTCGGGCTGATCATCCTGTTCTGGTTCCTGGCGAGCCGCTGGGAGCTGGACACGACGTTCTGGCCGTTGCTGCTGGCCCTGGTCGCGCTGGCGATGCCCCCGCTCTTCACGAACACGTACGCGGGTGTCGTGACGTTGGAGCAGGAGACGATCGACGCGGCCCGCGGAACGGGCTACCGCGAGGGGCAGATCATGCTGCGCCTCGAGCTGCCGTTGGCGTCCCCGGTGATCCTGGCGGGCGCCCGGGTGGCGTTCCTCCAGCTGATCGCCACGGTGGCCATCGGAGCGATCGTCAACGACGGCGGCGGCCTGGGCCGTTACATAGTCGACGGCTTCGCGGTCGGAGCCCAGGGTTACGGAGCGATCTTCGCGGGCGGCCTGGCAGCGGTGCTGCTGGCGCTCCTGTGCGACGGCGCGTTCGCGTTGATCACCCGCGCGGCCACACCGCGCGGCCTCGCGCTGCAGAACGCCCGCCGCGACTAGACCGGCGGCCCACCGGCCGACGCCCGGGAAGGCCGCCACCCCATCCGGCGGCGATCCCGGGCGCCTGTCGATCATCCCCAGTGCGCGAGGCTGCGGTTACCGTCGTGGCCCATCCCAGACGCAGCCCGTTTCCGTGTGTGTCAGGGCTTCTCGAAGTGTTGGTAGTCGATCGGGGTGTCCCAGGAGCCGCCCCAGGTCCAGCCGCGGGTGGTGAAGGCCTGTTCGGTGACGTCACCGGCGTGGATCATGCCGGGCACGTTCTGGGTGCGGTCGACGTAAGGCGCACCGTTGGGCGGGTAGACCGCGCCGCTGCCGGAGATGTAGGGGTTCTGCACGGTGTTGATGTCGATCGCACGGCCGTAGGAGTGGTTCGACCACGCGGTGCCACCGGTGATCGCCCGGCAGTTGAACGCCGAAGTGTTGTTCGCCGCCATGGACGCGTCGTCGTCGGAGTTGTACTTCTCCACGGTCTCCATCCGCTCGATGGGGAACCGCCCGAAGTACAGGTCGGCGAAGGTGCGGGCGACCTCGAAGGCCCGGTCGGCGTTGACGATCAGTTCGCCCCGGTGCACGGCACCGTCGAAGCCGAGGTGGCTCAGGGTGATCAGCCGCAGCTGGTCAGGCCCGACCGGGCACCCCTCGTGCCAGCTGTTCCCCAGCCGCTCGGCGGTGACGGGCCTGATGACGGCAATGTAGGGCGCGAGCCCACTCCCGGCCGGAGCAGCGACTTCCACGGTCTGGGCCGTGGCAGCCGGCGCCGGCGCGGCCAGGGCCAGGACCGCGGCGAACGTGAACGTGATGATGGCCAGAACTCTGGTTCTCAGATTCATGATCACCACACGCCTTGCCCCGCGGTTCGGCTGCGCCGGAGTCGGATACGCCACAACGACTCAACCTCCAGCGCTGCCACGGACTTCGCGCGCGCGAACCGCGTCTGCGATCACGACCGCTGGGCTCGCAAAGCAGCAGCACCAGGGGGGTTCGGGCGCCCCCTAGAACCCGCCGACCAGGATCAGCACGCCGAGTGCGATCAGCACGGCCGGCAGCACCACGTGGCCCCACCGGGCGAGTAGCCGGGCGACGCCCGGGCGGGTCGCCAGGGACCGGCCCGCGGCGCACCACACCGCCACGCCCGCCAGGAACACCACCACGTAGCCCACCAGGCCCGCGGGCCCCGTCGCGGCGAACGCCGGGACGTACACCCCGACGTTGTCGCCGCCGTTGGCGAAGCACACCGTCGCGATTCCGAGCACGCCGGCCGCCGGTGGTGGCTCGTCGTCGTCCCGACGCCACGCTTGCCACGCCGCGCGTATTCCCAGCAGCACCGGCAGCACGCCCAGCCAGCGGACCGCGCCGTCCGGCAGCAGGCCGGCACCGAGTGCTCCCGCGACCGACACCGCCAAGATCGCCGCGAAGCCCGAGAACTGCCCCGCCACGACCTTGAGCTCGCCGCGTCGTCCGGCCGCCTGGCCGAAGAACACCGCCAGCAGCACCAGGTCGTCGACGTTCGTCACCGCGAACATCGCCGCCGCGCGCCCGAGCAGTCCGACGTCCAACACCCACCTCCGCGGTAAAACCGCTTGGCGAGGGCCGGCGCGGTACAACACGATTCTGCCCATGCCCGCCGTCACGCGCCGCGGCTACGCCGGTCCGGCCGACCTGCGGGCCATGCAGAGCCTGGCCCAGCGGATCTGGTCGAAGGCGAGTTCGCTGCACGTCGGGGATCTCGCGTGGCAGCGGTTCCAGCACGCCGGCCGGGACGCCGAGTGGCCGACCGTGCTGTGGGAAGCGGGCGGCGAAGTCGTCGCGTGGGGCTGGATTTCGCTACCCGGTGAACTCGCGCTGCTCGTGGATCCGGCGCGCCCCGAACTCGTGCCCGAGGTGCTCAGCTGGTTCGAGGACACCGCTTCCGCGGGTGAGCTCGCTGTCACCGTGCTCGA
Organism: Amycolatopsis sp. NPDC058278; assembly: GCF_042881395.1. Classification (NCBI taxonomy): domain Bacteria; kingdom Bacillati; phylum Actinomycetota; class Actinomycetes; order Pseudonocardiales; family Pseudonocardiaceae; genus Amycolatopsis; species Amycolatopsis sp. NPDC058278. The sequence continues at coordinate 135,058 of NZ_JBHVXZ010000007.1, forward strand.
CGCCGAGAAGCATGTCGTCGCCGCTCTGGAGCGTTGCGGTTACGCGCTTCAGGAGAGTTCCGTTCACCAGTCGTATATGTCTCGCCTCCTCGTTGACTTGCCCGAGCCGGTCGTGCCCGCCGGATTCACGCTCCGGCCGGTCGGCCCGGACGATCTGGCCCGCCGTGTGGCGGTCCACCGCGCGGTCTGGCACCCGTCGAGGGTGACCGAACCGGGCTACCGGACCGTCATGGCCGCCTGGCCGTACCGGACCGCACTGGACTGGGTCGTCGAAGCACCCGACGGCCGGTTCGCCGCCCAGTGCCTGATCTGGCTCGACGAACGCAATGCCGTCGGCGAGCTGGAGCCCGTCGGAACCTTGCCGGAGTTCCGTCGCGAAGGGCTCGCCCGCGCGGTGTGCCTCGCCGCGCTGCACGCGGCCCACCACGCCGGCGCTCGCGAAGCCGTCGTGTACCCGGTGATCAACCATCCGAAATCCGCAGGTGCCCTCCCTCTGTATCGCGATCTGGGCTTCCGCCCGTATGCCCGCACCCTCACCTTCACGCGGACCCGCCGTCGTATCCCTCCTTTCCCGGGGTCCGCGTCCCCGGAGGGCGCACAACGACGAAGGTAGCGCCCCACCCCCGCCGGATGTCCGATTCGGCGGCCTCCGGCAGGCGGTTGTCCACATCGGGGCAAACCTGTGGACAACCCGGTGGATTTCCTCGCCATAGCCCCGAAAGCGTCGGCACCACGCGATAGTGTCGAGACGGGGGGCGCCCCCGCGGGCGGGTCAGGTCAGCGTCGCCAGATCGTCGAAAAAGGCGGCCCGGCAAACCGCGACCAGGCGCTCGACCTCGGGTCCGAGAGAGCGGTCTTCGTCCAGCGGCGGCACCACCGACCGCACCCACCGGTAGCCCACGCGAAGCCCCGGCGCGCCCTCCCCGCCGGCCAGGTACCGGGCCTGGGAAGCCGTGATCAGCTCACACGCGGTGATCGCGAAAAGGTGCGAAGCCGCCGCGCGCAGTTGCTCGCCGGCCGCCGACGCAAACGCTTGCACGTCCTCCTGGCCTGCCGATGTGTCGATCGAACCGAGCGTCGCCGGTGTAGCGAGCCGGCGCAGCGCGTGCAGTTCGCCGGCCGCCCGCTTGTGCAGCGGGACCAACCCCGCCCTCGGTCCCGGATCGGCCGTGAGCTGCGGCGGCAACCCGCTGAACCGCTCGTCCAGCAACCGGTGCGTCCGCTGCACCGAAATCTCGCCGAGGTGCACCAGCGCAGCCGTCACCGCGTCCATCCGCAACCCCAGGTCCACCGCGTGATACCCGGTGCCCGGAACGAAAGAACCGTCGACGAAGGACGGCGAATCACCCGGCATCGTCTCCCAGCGTCGCCGGGTCTCGTGCAAGTCGCCGTTGACGCGGGAAGCGTGCGCCAGTGCCCGCGGCGCGACCCGCACCGAAAGCGGGGCCTGCACCACACCCGGCCGCACCGGGCCGAGGCCCGCCAGTTCGGTCAGCTCGTGCAGCAACGCACGCAGGTGGTCGTCGCCGCCCGCCATGGCCGGCGAAAACACCGCACGCGGCGCGCCGAGCACGTCGATCGCCATCGCCGCGGTGAGCGTCTGCAGGTCGATGAGCTGCTGGGTTTCGGTCCAGCCACGCGCCGCGTGCATCACCGCCAGCGGAGAACCCTGAAGCAGCGAAGCACCTTCTTTCGGCCCAAGGACGTAAGGCGTGGCACCACGCGCAGCGAGCGCCGAGGCGGCCGGCACTTCGACACCGTCCTCCAAAACGGTGCCGATGCCGAGGAACGTCTGACACGCGTGGGAGAGCGCGATGATCTCGCCCGAACTGCCGAGCCCGAAGCGCGGCACCGCGGGCGTGAAGCCGTCGTTCAAGCGGTCCACCAGGAACTGCACCAGCTCGGGGCTCACCCCCGACCACGGCCGCAGGAAGTCGCGCAGGCGAACGACGAGCAGCGCGCGGACGTCTTCGGGCGGCAGCCACGGCGGCCCGCCGACGGCCCGGCCGACCAGCAGGTTGCGCTGGTGCTCGGCCTGCTGCCGCGGATCCAGGACGACACCTGCGAGGCGGCCCATCCCGGTGGTGACCCCGTAGACCGGGTTTCCCGGCTCCGCAAGGGCCGTCAAGACCTCTTCCCGACGTCGCTTCAGCGCTTCTACCAGCGGTTTGTCCAGAATCAACCGTTCACTGTCAGCGAACTCGCTGTCGGAGACGATCATCGGTAGGGCAGCATGGTGCCGACGCCGGAAGCCTCGGCACGGGCGAGGATCATGTTCGCCACCGCAACGTCCGTTGTGGACAGTCCGCGGTGCCAGAACAGGATCCGTTCGGCGTCGTGCTCGCGGCCGGGTTTGCTGCCCGCCACGATGTCGCCGATCTCGGCGTGGACGTTGTCCGCGGTGAGGAGGCCGGCGTTGAGCTGCGGGCGCAGGGCGCCGAACCGCGGGTTGCCGGACCGCGATTCGCGCCAGTCGTCGACGACGACCTTGTCGATGTCGTCGAGCAGCGTGAGCTCGAGCGCGCTGATCGTGCCGTAGGGCACCAGGAAGGTGCCCGGCCGGAGGAACTCGCGGCGCACCAGCGCCTCGGGCTCGACGAGCCGGGAGGCCTCGACCTGGATGTCCGCGCCGTCCAGGGTCTCCTCGGCCGTGGCGCAGACGCGGACGTCCTTGCCGAGCCGCTCGGACAGCCGGCGGCCGAAGTCCTCGCGCGACTCCGGGCGCTTGCTGGTCACGCGGATCTCGGCGAAGTCGAACAAGGAGTCCAGCAGCACGACGTTCCACCAGGCGGTACCACGGGCACCGATGTGCCCGAGCACCCGTGAATCCGGGCGGGCCAGGTACTTCGCGCCGACGGCGGTCATCGCGCCGGTGCGGGCCTCGGTGATCATCGTGCCGTCGACGATCGCCCGCGGCATGCCGGTGTCCGGGTCGAGCAACAGGATCAACGCCATTTCCGAAGGGAGGCCCCGTTCGAAATTCCCCACGAAGTCACCGACGACCTTCACACCGCTGACCTGCTTCGTGGACAGGTGGCCGCGGAGGATGTTGAAGTGGCCCTTGCCGCCGTTGTCCGGCACGAGGTGCGTACGCGGCTCGAAGACGACCTGACCGCGGCCGTGGTCGGCGAGCACGTCCTCGACCGCGGCGACGATGTCGGCGTCCGTGACGCCGAGCGCGTCGATGTCGGCACCGGTCAGGTACCGGAGCCAGACGGACGTCACCGGGCGAGGTCCTCGATGACCTCGGCGCCGGGCAGGGCGGCCAGCGCGGCGCCGGAGATCAGCAGCTTGCTGCCGCGGATCCCGCTGCCGATGACGAGCTCGGGTGCGTCGGCGACGCGGCGGTCGAGCAGGATCGGCCATTCGGCGGGCAGGCCCACCGGCGTGATGCCGCCGTACTCCATCCCGGTCAGCGAGACGGCTTCGTCCATCGGCGCGAACGACGCCTTGCGGACGTCGAGGCGGCGCTTGATCACGCCGTTGACGTCGGCGCGGGTGGTCGCGAGCACGAGCGCGGCCGCGAAGCGGACTTCGCCCGCGCGCTTGCCGGCGACGACGACGCAGTTCGCGGACGCCTCGAGCGGCGAGCCGTAGGCCTCGCAGAAGGCGGCGGTGTCGGCGAGCGTGGGGTCGATCTCCGCGACGCCGACGGCGTCCGGGTCGGCGAGCGCGGCCAGGGCCTTGGCCACGGGCTCGGCGAGCAGGTCAGTACGCGTGGGGGCGGGAACGACGGTGAGGCTCCCGGCGATCGTCCAGGTCACGACCCCATTAAACAGCGCCCGCCGGAGCGGGCGCGGACAGGAAGGGGGCACATCCGGCGCGACAGCGCCGGGACGTGGTTCACCAGCTGGAGCCGCCGCGCTGGACTTCGATCAGCTTCGGGCGGACGTCCACGATGTAGACCAGGGCCGCCGCCATCGCGGGCACGTAGAAGATCATCCCGGGTCCCATCACCGGAAACAGCACCATGGCGAGCGTCGCGCCACCGGTGATCAGCATCCAGATGGGCTTGGTCTTGCGGTCGGCCGCGGAGTACGCGTCGGCGCGCTGGAGCAGCGCGTGCACGAAGGCGAAGAGCCCGACCAGCGCGCTGCCCCAGTGGATGACATTGAGGATCCAGATGGCGACTAGCACAGCGACAGCTTACGGCAAACCACCCGAACGACCCCGGCCCCGCCACCGGGGGTGCGGTGGCGGGGCCGGGAGTTCACGGCGATGTCACTTGTCGGTCTTCGGCGCGGCCGGCTTCTTCGCGGCGGCGCTGGTGGTGGTCGTCGTGGTCGTGCGGCGGGCCGGGGCGGCCGTCTTCGGGGCCGTCTTGTTGGCGGCCTTGCGGGCGACCGAGCGGGTCTCGTGGGCGACGTCGTCACCCAGCTCCTCGACGGCGTCGGCCGCTTCGCCGGCGACCTTCGTCACCTTGCGGGCGGTCTTCTCGCCGGCCGAGCGGGTGCGCTTGGTCACCTTGGCCAGCACGCCGTCGACGCGTTCGCGGACCTCGGTGGTCACGACCTCGGCCTGGCCCTGCGCGGTGGTCAGGGCCTCTTCGAGCTGCTCGATGGCCTTCTTGACCTGCGGCTGCGTGGCGATCTTGTCCCACGCCTGCTCGCCCGACTCGGCCAGCTTGTTGTACAGCTTGAGCGCGGCCTCGGTGTACTCGTCGATGACCTTGCGCAGCTCGGCCGGGTCCAGCTTCTCGCGGAGGCTCTCGACGTCGGTCGGCAGCTCCTGCAGGTTCTTGCGGGCGACCTCGCCGCTCTTGGTCACGTTCTCCTTGGCCTTCGCCACGGCGTCGGTGACGGCGTGGGTGGCCAGGTTGCCGGCGCCGAGCGCGGCGAGCAGCGGGGTGCGGACCTGGTCGAGGGCGGTGGTGACGGCCTTCTTGACGTCTTCGGTCTTGGGGGTGGTCATGCTGACTCCTTGGTGTTCGCGGCTGGTGTGGTGTCTGGTGCGGGAGTGGGCTCGGCGGCCGGCCGTGCCGCGGCGTTCTCCCGGCGGAAGGACTCGTACACGTCGAGCAGGACCTGCTTCTGCCGTTCGGTCAGCTCGGCGTCGGCGCGGATCGCGTCGCCCACCGGGCCGCCCGTCGGCAGGTCGAGGATCCCGGCCTGCACGTACAGCGCTTCCGCCGAAATGCGCAGGCCCTTGGCGATCTGCTGCAGGATCTCCGCGCTGGGCTTGCGCACCCCGCGCTCGATCTGGCTCAGGTACGGGTTGGACACGCCGGCGAGCTTCGACAGCTGGCGCAACGAAATCTTCGCGGTGTTGCGCTGCTGGCGGATGTACTCGCCGATGTCGGAAGCGATGTCCGCGACCTTCTCCATGGGACTGCCGGATCCTGACGTCCCACCGGTCTCTGCCATCCGGTCACCTCCTCGCGACACCTTCGACGGTACGCGCGAGTGCTAGCTATTGCAAGCACTCTGCTTGCAACTATCGAGTGTGGTGGTGCTCACCGCTACCGTGGTCCCATGACGCGCTCGGCCCGGCTGCGGCGACGCCTCGTCGAGCACCTCCTCGACGAGGACGTCCTGCACGCGCCGGAATGGATCGCCGCCTTCCGCGCGGTCCCCCGCCACGTCTTCCTGCCGCGGTTCTTCGTGCCGGCGGGCGGGCTGTGGGCGGCGGTCGACCGCGGCGACCCGGGCTGGCTGGAGACGGTCTACTCCCGCGACGTGCTGGTGACGCAGCTCGACGACGACCCGGACCGCTGGGAGCGCGCCCGGCGCACCGGCCCGGTGGCGGGTACGCCGACGAGCTCGTCGAGCATGCCCTCGATCATGGCGATCATGCTCGAGGAGCTGCGGGTGCGCGACGGGCAGTGCGTCCTCGAGATCGGCACCGGCACCGGGTACAACGCCGCGCTGCTGAGCCACCGCTGCGGCGCCGGCCGGGTGTCCACAGTGGACATCGATCCGGTGATCGTCGCGGCCGCGCGCGAGCGGCTGGCCGCCGCGGGTCACCATCCGGCGTGCGCCGTGGGCGACGGCGCGCTCGGCTTCCCGGCCGGGATGATCTTCGACCGGGTGCTGTGCACCGCTTCGGTATCGTCGATCCCGCCGGCCTGGCTGGCGCAGACCGCGCCGGGCGGGCTGATCGTCACGACGCTGAACCGCCCGATCGGCGCCGGGCTGGTCCGGCTGGTCGCCGGCGAAGACGGCACCGCGCAGGGCCGCGTCCTCGCGCGCGACGGCCGCTTCATGCCGCTGCGCGCGCACCGGCTACCGGAGACCGGCCCGCTGCCGATGCCGTCGCGCGGCGACTGGGAGCAGACGCGGCTGCCGATGTCGACGGTGCTCCAGCCCCGCAAGCAGTTCGAGTTCTTCGCGGGACTGGCGCTGCCCGGCGTCCGGCCGGTGCGTGAAGGCGGCGACGAAACGCCGGGCGTCGCGCTGGTGCACCCGGACGGCTCGTGGGTCCGCCACCGCAAGCGCGGCGGCGCCGACGAGGTCGCCCAGGGCGGCCCGCGGGCGCTGTGGGAGCTCGCCGAGGCGGCCTTCGTCGAGTGGTGCGAGCTGGGCAAGCCGGACCGCGACCGGTTCGGGGTGACGGTGACCGCCGACCGGCAGGAGTTCTGGCTCGACTCCCCGGACGGCCGCACCTGGCCGCTGGACCGAAGCGACCGGCCACCCGCACCGGGGGCTGACCTCGGTCCGGCGGACTAAGGCAGCCGCGCCCGGATCCACCTCTCCACGTGATCGGCCGTCGCCTCGCGGGACGCGTCCGTGGTGTCGAAGAGGTCGACACCGAGGCCCGGGCCCGACTTCCGCAGCCAGTCGTTGAACTCCAGCATCTCTTCGATCCGCGGCTCGTCCCACTCACGCCAGGCCGGACGCGCCCGCAGCCTGACCCGCAGCGAGTCCGGCGACCCGACCAGCGCCAGGTAGTGGATGTCGCTGAAGAACGCGCGCTCCGGCAGCTGCTCGAACTCCGGCGGCGCCACCGTCCCGCACAGCACGACCGGGCGGCCGTTCTGCTGCACCATCGCCGCCATCCGCAGCCAGACCGAGCGGAACGACGTGACGTCGCCGCGCAGGGCATCGATCCAGAGGATGTCCTGCTCCAGCAGCACGACGTCACCGGCGAACCGCTCGGCCAGCAGCGGCCCCATCGTCGACTTCCCGGCGCCGCTCGGGCCGGTCAGCGCGAACAGGGGCAGCTTCCGGAACGGCCGCTCGTGCCCGCACTTCGGGCACGTGATGACGGAGCCCTCGACGACCGGGTGTTCGGCCAGCTCCCCACACGCCGGACAGATCCGCAGGTCGAGACCCATTTCAGTCGAACAGGTTCTCGAGGAAGCTGCGCTTGCGGTGCCCCTGCCCGTACGGACGCGGCGAATCCGGGTACCCCCGGTGCGGCCGCGGCGAGTCCGGGTAGCCGCCGCGGTGCGGCCGCGGCGAATCGGGGTAGCCCCCGCGGTACGCCTTCGGCGAGTCCGGGTGGCCGCCGCGGTAGGGCCGCGGCGAGTCGGGACGGCCGTGGCCGCCCTGGTACGGCGGCGGCTGCTGCCGGCCGTAGAACGAGCTCTCCGCACCGACGATGGCCTCGAGCTCACCGCGGTCGAGGAAGATCCCGCGGCAGCCGTCGCACTGGTCGATGTGGATGCCGTTCTTGTCGACGGTCCGCATCTGGTTCTGACACTTCGGACAAATCACACCGCCGAGCCTACGCAAAAACGGGTCAGCAGGCGCAGAGGCAGAACGGGTGCCCGACCGGGTCGGCGTAGACGCGGAACGTCTCCGGCTTGTCGTCGAGCAGCTTCGCGCCCAACCCGAGCACGCGCTCGTGCGCCGCCTCCAGGTCCGTGACGTTCAGGTCCAGGTGCAGCTGCTGCGGATTCTCCGCGGACGGCCACGCCGGCGGCCGGTAGTCGGGCACCCGCTGGAACGCGATGCCCGCACCACCGGCGGGATTGGCCAGCGTCACCCAGTGCCCGTCCTCGGCCACTTCGGGCGCCTCCCACTCCAGCACCGCGCGGTAGAACTCGGCCAGCGCCACCGGGTCGGGGCAGTCGAGGGCCACCACACCCAGGGTCGGTACCGCACTCATCGTCGCTCCCTTCGATCCTGAGTAATCCTGAGTAACCAGTGAAGCGATTATGTGGGTTAGTACACCCGAAGGCAACCGCCGTACACTCGGTAAGTGCACACCGACGCCTCCCTCGTGGTGGAGTTCCTCAACACGGTCAACGTCGAAGAGGGCACCGACCTGCTCGAAGATCCCGGGCAGTGGCACGAGTGGGCGGCCGCGCACGCACTGGCGGCCAATCCGGCCGGCGAGGCCCGCGCGGCGCGGGACGCCCTGCGCGCGGCGATCGGCGACCCGCGGCTGCAGGGAGAACCGCGTGTCGACGTCGGCACCCGGATCTCCCTCACCGACGACGGGCCGGCGCTCGTCGCGGACGACGTCGTGGGCGCGGTGTTCGCCGCCTGCGCGCGGCTGGTCGTGCGCGGTGACTGGATCCGGCTGAAGATCTGCCCCGCCGACACCTGCCTGTGGGCGTTCTACGACGAGTCGCGCAACCGCTCGCGGACGTGGTGCTCGATGCGCGTCTGCGGCAACCGCGAGAAGGCGCGCGGCTGGCGGGCCCGCGCCGCCGCGGGCTGAGGAGCCCTCATCCGAGCGGCGGACACTCGAACGGCTGTGGACAACTTGGGGACGATGCACCACATATCCACGCCCCGGACCGCCCTGCCCCCACACGTTGTGGACAGCCGTTAGGCCATCACCGTGAAAAGTTGTGGATAACCCGGGGGATAACTCAGCTTCCTGTGGACAACTGGTTTGAAGCTGCCCCGGGTGTGGTATATGACCAAGCTCCTCAGAACAACAGCTCCGCGACGGCGTAGATGACGAGCCCGGCGAGCGCGCCCACCACCGTGCCGTTGATCCGGATGAACTGCAGGTCGCGGCCCACCTGGAGCTCGATCTTGCGGGACGTCTCCTCGGCGTCCCATCGCTCGACCGTGTCGGTGATGATCGTGGTGATTTCCCGTGAGTAGTTCTTCACGAGGTACGCCGCGGCCCCCTCGACCCAGCCTTCGGCCTTCGCGCGCAGCTGGTCGTCGGTGATCAGCCGCTGTCCGAGCGAGGTCAGCCCGAGCCGGACGCGGCGGCGCAGCTCGCTCGACGGGTCCTCGGCCGCGGTCAGCAGCATCTCCTTCGCCGTGCTCCACGCCGAGCCGATCAGCCGCTGCACCTCCTCGTGGTGCACGATCTGGCCCTTGACCTGCTCGGCGCGGGCCATCACGTCCGGGTTGCTCTGCAGGTCCTGGGCGAACTCGCCGAGGAACTTGTCCAGCGCGAGCCGCATCGGGTGGTTGACGTCGGTCTTGACCGCCCACGCGAAGGACAGCACCTCGCCGTAGACCTTGTCCGCCAGCATCTCGTCGACGAACTTCGGCGACCAGCTCGGCGCCCGGTCCGACACCACGCGCAGCATCGTCGTGTGGTTGTCGCGCACCCACTCGTAGCCGCGGTCGCACATCAGGTCCACGAGCTTGTGGTGCGCGCCGTCGGCGAACACGCCCTGCAGGATCTTGCCCAGCGGCGGGCCCCACGGCTTGTCGATGATCCGGCGCGCGACGGCCTGCTCCATGATCGCCTGGATGTCCTCGTCGCGGAGCACCTTCACCGCGGCCCGGACCGCCGTGGCCAGCTCGGACGTCACGCGCTCGGCGTTTTCCGGCTCCGCGAGCCAGCCGCCGAGCCGCTTCGCGATCTCGACGCGCTTGAGCTTGTCGCGGATGACCTCCTCGGAGAGGAAGTTCGAGCCGACGAAGTCGCCGAGGCTGTTGCCCAGCGCGTCCTTCTTGTTCGGGATGATCGCCGTGTGCGGGATCTTCAGCCCGAGCGGGTGCCGGAACAGCGCCGTGACGGCGAACCAGTCGGCCAGCGCGCCGACCATGCCGGCCTCGGCCGCGGCGCGCACGTACCCGACCCAGCCCGGCCAGCCGCTCGCCTGCGCCCAGCTGGTCAGCAGGAACAAGAGCGTCGCGCCGAGCAGGAACGACAGCGCGACGAGCTTCATCTTGCGCAGCGCACGCCGCTTTTCCTCTTCACCGGCCGCGCCGCCCGGTGGGTCGGCGGGCGTCACCTTCGCGGGGGTCAGTTGCTCCACATCGCCATTGTCCGTGAGGATGGCTGATCGTGCGCGAACCTGCTCTCGTCCCCCGGCTCCGGCCGTTCACCTCGACCATCTTCGCCGAGATGACGGCGCTGGCCGTCCGGCACGACGCGGTCAACCTCGGCCAGGGCTTCCCGGACACCGACGGCCCGGACGGCATGCTCGAAGCGGCGAAGAACGCCCTGTTCGGCGGGGCGAACCAGTACCCGCCGGGGCCCGGACGGCCCGAGCTGCGGGCCGCGATCGCCCGGCACCGGCTGCGCTACGGCACCGAGTACGACCCGGACACCGAGATCCTGGTCACGGCGGGCGCGACGGAGGCCATTGCGGCAGCATTGTTGGCCCTGACCGAGGCCGGTGACGAGGTGATCGTCATCGAGCCGTACTACGACTCCTACGCCGCCGCGGTCGCGATGGCGGGCGCCGAGCGCCGCGTCGTCGGCCTGGTCGAAGGCCCGGACGGCCGGTTCGGCCTCGACGTCGACGGCCTGCGCGCCGCCGTCACGCCGCGGACCAGGGCGATCCTGGTGAACTCGCCGCACAACCCGACCGGGACCGTGTTCACCCGCGCCGAGCTGGAGGCGCTGGCCGCGCTGTGCGTCGAACACGACCTGATCGCGATCACCGACGAGGTCTACGAGCACCTCGTCTTCGATGACGCCGAGCACATCCCGCTGGTCACGCTGCCCGGCATGCGGCCGCGGACGGTGAGCATCTCCAGCGCCGGCAAGACGTTCAACTGCACCGGCTGGAAGATCGGCTGGGTCTGCTCGACGCCGGAACTCGTCGCGGCCGTGAAAGCGGCGAAGCAGTTCATCACCTTCGTGTCGGGCGGGCCGCTGCAGCCGGCCGTCGCGCACGCGCTCGACCACGAACTGCCCTGGGTCGACGGCCTGCGCGAGTCGCTGCAGGAGAAGCGCGACCGGCTTTCGGCCGGCCTCGCGGACGCCGGGTTCGCCGTCCGGCCGACGGCGGGCACGTACTTCGTCTGCGTCGACGTCCGGCCGCTCGGCTTCACCGACGCCGCCGATCTGGCCTGGGAACTGCCGGGCCGGGTCGGGGTGGCCGCGGTGCCGGTCAAGGTGTTCACCGATCACCCGGACGAGTGGAACCACCTGCTGCGTTTCGCGTTCTGCAAGCGCAACGAGGTCATCGACGAGGCCATCACCCGATTGCGCAAACTGGTCTGATCACCGCGACCCGGCTGAGTAGACGTCCTTCACGGCCGTTCGGGCGGGGCATCGGGCGCGGGTGCGGTCTCGGCCGGCGCGCCGGGACGGGCCGGCCGTCCACCTTTTGCCGCTCCGGGCCATCACTCTCCGCGATGACGAAACGACCGCTTCCGCGACGGCCACGACACGCACCGCGAGCTCCCCGCCGCGGGGCTCCGCCTGGCGAGGGCCGGCCACACCGGACGTCCCGCGGCGCGGCCGGCCGAGGTCGCCGCGATCACGGACCGCAGCCGGATCCCGGACCGGTTCGAGCCACGCGGTTTCGGCGCAGGGCAAGCGAAGCCGCGCGGGGGAGCCCGTTCGGCCCAGCAGCCGTCGGCGTTCCGGGTGGAATTCCGGTCGCTCGGCCGAAACCGCGGCGTGCGCACCGAGCGGAACCGACTCGACACAAAGCGCGTCCGGGCGCCGGGAAACATCAGGTCAGCGCCGAACCTGCAAATTGCAGAACTCGTCCGAATGGCCGTAAGCGCACACCCGAACGGCACTGAGAGTGATCAACTCGTCAGCCGTACATACCTTGCCCGGCAGGGCTGCTCGGCCTTGCGGGCTGGATCGAACGCGGGAGAGATGAAAGACTCCGAGCGGTGCTAGAACGAGTGCAGCCCCGGGGGAACTGCGACCTGGCCGGAGAAAGACCCCAGCAACAACAGGCTCGAGCGGAAATCGCGGAAGCCGCAGGCGCGGACGGTGGTGGTGGCGGTGAGCAGCACGGCGGACGCGCGCCGCGACGCTCCCGTGCGGCCTGCGCTCACCCTGGGAACTCGCCTTCGACCTGCGCGCACCCCGGGCACTCGGCCGGTGCTCACGCCGAATAAAGCGGGCGCCTCGTACGCGCGGACACGTGCACCGCGCCCGTGGACGGCCTCGCTGCAGCGGCCCGCCGCCAAGATCCTGGTCGCCGGCGGCCTGACCTTCGCGGGCTGGCTGCTCGGCGCCGCGCTGTCCGGCAGCACCGCATCGGCGGCCGACCGGCCGGCGTGCCCCGAAGCGCCCGTGGTTTCCACTGTGGACCACGCCGCGAAGCCGTTCTGGCACGCCCGGCACCGCAAGAGCCACCACGAGACCGGCGCCGCCACCTGCGCAGTGCAGCCGAAGGGCGACAGCGCCGAACCGGCCCCGGCGGACGAGACGCAGGCGGACGAGACGCCGACCGCGGCCGAGACCACAAAGGACAGCTCGGCCGAGGGACAGCCGGCGGCCACCACGCCGGAGAGCGACCCCGCCGCAGAGCCGACGGCCACTGCGCCGGAGAGCGACCCCGTCAGCGAGCCGACGGCCACCACGCCGGACAGCGAGCCGGTCGCCCCGGAAAGCTCTTCCACCGAGGAGCCCGCCGCCACGACGCCGGACAGCTCGACTCCCGCCGAGACCGCGGCCACCACCAAGCCGAAGACCAAGGCGACCTCCGAGGACAGCTCGACCGCCGAAGCACCGAAGGCCACCTCCTCCAGCGGGAACCTGCTCGGCAACCTCGTCGGCGGCACGCTGAACGCCGTCAGCAGTGCGACCACAAAGGACATCGCCGACGAGCCGGCCGCGCCCGCCAAGACCACCACGGCCTCCGGCGGCGACCTGCTCGGCGGCCTCCTCGGTGGCGTCCTGGACGTGGTCGGCGGAACGCTGTCCACCGTCACGGGCACCGTCGGCGCCGTCACGGACACGCTTTCCCACACCGTGCTCGCGCCGCTCACCCAGCCGCTCGCGGGCCACCCCGGTGCGCCCGTGCTGCTGCCCCTCGACGACCTCCTGGGCCCGGTGTTCAGCGGCGGCTCGAACTCCGGCGGCGTCATCGCGGTCGTACCCGGCGTGACGGCGACCGTCGTCACCCAAACCCAAACCCAGGCACCGGCCACGGTGCTCGAGACCGTCCCGGCCGCGGTTCCGACGACGGCCGACCCGCAGCAGCAGACCACCCGGGTCGCGGTCGCGCGCCTCGTCGTCCGGCACGCGGAGTCGCTGCCGGCGGCCCACGAGCAGCCGCGCGACTCCGGCACCCACGCCACGGGCGGCGGTGGCGACTCCACGCCCGGCCTGCCCGGCGGCACCACCGCGCCGAGCGCGCCGGCCCCCACCGCGGCCCCGGGCCACGACGGCCCCGGCGGCGCCCGCCACGCGTTCGCCGTCCACACCGACGACGTCACCACCACGCAGCTCAAGCTGATGGGCACCAGCCGCGACCACGAAGTCGACGGCGCGGGCAGGGAAGCCGCCCTGCCCACCACCTCCCCCGACTGACCCCCGACCGGGCAGCTGGGGACAAGTGCGTCCAAATCAAGATCATCAAGGCGCACCCGCACGCTGTTGAGGCGTGACGTTTCCCCTGCTCCAGTACGTGATCCGTGGCTCTTTCACGTCTCGCGACGCCTTGCCGCGTCCGACGTACCCCCAGGGGCGAAACCCATGCGAAACCACAGACTTTCCGACCGGCCGACCGCGCCCGGCCGGGTCGGATCCCGGTCCCGGGGGGGCGGGGGCCCCCCCCCCCCCCGGCCCCCCCCCCCGGGCCGCCCGGGGGCCCCGCGCGCCCCCGCACGGATAACAAAAAATAAAAGCACGCGAACAAAC